>QKFK01000219.1 GCA_003252195.1 Rhodospirillales bacterium | reverse complement strand
GTTAGACACTATTTTCTAGCTTAAAGAGATGTTTGCTTAAAAATAGATTGAAGGAGCAAAATATGCATGTAATCATTGTGCCAATATTGCTAACACTAAACACAATAATCAACATATATGTTAACCTTATAATCGCCTCTGTGATTATGAGCTGGTTAGTCGCCTTTAACATAATCAACACTCGCAACAAATTTGTATATAATATCTCTTATTTTCTAGATAGAATTACAGAGCCTGCATATAGAAAAATTCGTAAATATATAAACCTTGGTGGAGGCATAGATATCTCTCCAATGATTTTATTATTAGGACTGTTTTTAGTTCAGAATGTTTTTGCTGAGATGATTTTTTCATTTAGATAATCATGAGCTCTCCTCTTACAAAAACTGATAAGGGCATTATACTAAATGTGCGCCTTGCTCCTAAATCATCTAAAAATTCTATAAATAAGATAGAAGAAGATGCTGATGGCAATGGTGTAATAAAAATATCTGTAACCACCGTGCCCGAAAAAGGCAAAGCCAACAAAGCCTTGATTGACTTATTATCCAAAGAACTTAAGATACCCAAAAAGAGCTTTTCAATAATCTCAGGGGAAACAGATAAAAACAAAAAAATCCTTATAGATAGTGATATAAATTATCTAGAAGAAAAGCTAAAAGAATATGGAGTTTAAGAAATGACGGCAAGAATAATTGATGGTAAAGCTCGTGCAGAAGAAATAGTAAAACAACTTCAATCCGAAATATCTTCCATTGAAAATAAATACAAAAAGAAACCATCATTAGCCGTAATTTTAGTTGGCGAAAACCCTGCTAGTAAAGTTTATGTATCTAGCAAACATAAAAAAGCATTAGAGGCTGATATACATCCTATCCAAATTGATTTAGCAGATAGTATTTCAGAAGAAGCTCTCTTAGTTGAGGTGGAGAAACTAAATAACAATCCAGACGTAAATGGAATATTAGTTCAACTACCACTACCTAAACATATTGATGAACAAAAAATAATAAATGCTATCAATCCATCAAAAGATGTTGACGGTTTTCACCCAATTAATTCTGGCAAATTATTCTGTGGAATCAAAGACGGCTTCATACCCTGCACGCCTAAAGGCTGCTTAGATTTAATTAAAATAGAATGCACCGACTTATCTGGAAAAAATGCTCTGATTATTGGCAGATCAAACATTGTTGGCAAGCCTATGTCTGCGCTATTATTGGCTGAAAACTGCACTGTAACCATTGCTCATTCTAGAACCACAAATCTTGAAGAACTTTGCTCTAAAGCAGATATCGTTGTCGTTGGAGTCGGTAAGCCCAATTTTGTAAAAGGCGAATGGCTTAATCCAAATTCTATAATAATTGACGTGGGAATAAACCGAATAAGCACCACTGATGGCAAGAACAAATTAGTTGGTGATGTGGATTTTGAAAGTGCAAAAGAGCATTGCCAAGCAATCACTCCTGTACCAGGAGGAGTCGGCCCTATGACCATTGCTATGCTTCTTAAAAACACTTTAGATGCCTTTATAAGCCAAAACTAAGATATAAGTTTTTAGTATATAATACTGGCTCAAAGATTATATTCCGTAAAAATATCTTTGTATTACAATGGATATGGATATAAATTTTAATCTGTGTTAGTATTATATGGTTGGACAGAGTAAACACTGGGGAAGATATGTTAAAGGTATTGGTAGTAGAAGATAACGAAATGAACCGCGATGTACTATCTCGTTGGTTGCAAATGAACGATTATGAAGTCATTTGTGCCGAAGATGGTCATAACGGCGTTTTACTTGCCAGAGACCAAAGACCAGACATCATTTTAATGGATGTTGATCTACCAGATATTGACGGATGGGAAGTTATCCGTCGCATCAAACTAAACCCTGCGCTATGTAGAACACCTGTGATTGCGGTAACAGCATTTCCGTTTAATGAATTCAAAGATAAGGCCAAAGAATCAAAATGTGACGACTTCCATACAAAGCCTGTCGATTTTGATAAACTTAAAAGCCGTATTGATGAATTATGCTTAGGTAGTATTAACCCTGAACAAGCCGTTTAAGCAGGGAATTATATATACCAAAATTATCTTACGATATATTCATATCGTTTATATACCTTTTACCCTTTATATTATATAATGCCTGCGAGTGGCGTTGATATTAGTTATATAGTATTTGTAGGGTAAGCATGCAGAATTTTGAAAAAGAATACAGAGAAAAACTCCAAAAACTAGTTGGTGAGGCGCCAGAAATGAGCGCAGAAGAGCTGTCTGATTATGTTTGCGACAAACTAAATTCTAGCTTTGAGCTAAGTGATTTTCTTATGATGCACCACAATACGATTCTTACGCTTGATTCTGCAGAAATAAAAAACAATCAAAAAAAATTCGTCGAAGACATTAATAAAATGTTCAGCCTGATTTCTGCTAAAATGCAGAGCAAAACCCCTAAGGCTTTCGGCAATGATTTATTACAATCAATTTTGATGTCAAGCCCAATGGGTGTTTGTATTTTCAACTCAAAATTTAAAGTAATATTCTCAAATCTTCAATTTGCATCTTTGTTTGGCTTATCTCGTGAAAAAATCCCAGGCATGGATTTAGCAGAGTTTTTTGTTGATGGAAAAACATGTCTACAAATAACGCACATGGTAAATAAAGAAGGTTATATTTTAGATGAAGCCATTTTATTTCACCGCAAAGATAAAATAGATTTCTTCTGGGGTTATTTAGTTTTTGAGAAGAGCGTTTTTGCTGGAGAACCCGCCTATATTATGTGGGTGCACGATATTTCTGAAAACAAAAAAAGCAAAGAAGAGTTAGTCCACGCCAAACATGTAGCCGAAGAAGCCAATGCAAGTAAGTCTACCTTCTTAGCCAATATGAGCCACGAATTACGCACTCCATTAAATGCTATTTTAGGCTACGCCAGATTAATAAAAATGCAGCCAAATGTAAATGAAGACATCCAAATACAATCAGACTTAAGAAAGATTACCAACGCTGGCAATCACCTTTTATCTTTAATAAACGAAATTCTAGATTTATCAAAAATCGAAGCGGGCAAAATGTCGCTTCAGGTTGAGGAAATTGAAATCGAAGATCTTATTGCCGAAATAGTCAGCATTATAAAACCTCTCGCTGAAAAGAACAATAATGAGGTTGAAGTCTTTTGCCCCAAAGGCATTGGCTATATGTATCATGACAAGCTCAAAATCCGTCAAATAATGCTTAACCTTGCTAGCAATGCCTGCAAATTCTGCAATGACGGAACCGTCTCTATTCATGCTCATAAAAAATTCCGCTATGGCAATAGCTGGATTGAATTTAACGTAATAGATACTGGTGACGGGATTAGCGAAGAGTTTATGAAAAAGCTATTTGATCCATTTACTCAAGAAGACAAGCGCAAAAATGAAAACGTAAATAACAGTAGTGGTTTAGGTCTTTCTATTACTAAAAACTTAGTAGAAATAATGGGCGGAACTATATCCGTTAGCTCTGTAAAAGACGAAGGATCTACCTTTACAATATCACTACCTGTTTCTTATCAAGCTACATCAAAAGATGATGAAATCCAAGGAGCAACAGCTGGGTGGAAAGGCACTGTATTGTTGGTAGATGATGACCCAACAATTTTGAGCGTTTATTCTGAGTTGCTCGCGACAGCAGGTTATAAAGTATATACCTCTCAAAGCGCTGTAAAAAGTATCAACATCGCCAAAGACACTGACCCAGATGTAATTATGCTAGACGTACTTATGCCAGATATGGATGGCTGGAATGTACTAGAAGAAATCCGCAAAACTCCAAAATTACGCGAAACACCCGTTATTATGTTATCAATCGCTACAGATAGAGATTTAGCATGTTATCACGGTGTATCTGACTTCTTAGCAAAACCTATCGATAAAGACAGACTTATTGAAACAGTTGGCAAATACGTAAACGGAGAAGATAAAGATCCAGATGTATTAATCGTAGATGACTACGCGCCTTATCGAGAAGTTTTAAGACGCAACCTTGAAACTATTGGGTTGCATGTCGTTGAAGCAGATAGCGCAGAAACTGCTTTTAAGGTTCTATCCTCATTACGACCAAGTGTAATAGTCTCAGATATTATTATGCCTAGCATGAGTGGTTTTGAATTTATACAAAGCCTTAAGAACAATGGCTTATACAACGATATTGACGTTGCCGTAATTACAGCAAAAGAATTAGCAGAAGAAGAAAAAAAACAGATAAAAGATAAGGTCTGCAGGCTATTTTACAAAGGAAATGAGCGCCCAGATCAGATAGCATTTGCTTTATCGGCTATTGTTGAGCAAATTAGAAAAAAACAAGAATAAAAACAAATAATCACTTTTCTTTTACACAGCTTAGCTTATATTAATACGGCAATCAGAAACAAGGGTTCTTAAAATGCACAAGCTAAAGGCACGTTGGGATAAAAAAATGAGCTCAATTTACAATTGGGCAATAGCGTTAGCAGAAAAGCCTAATGCCATTTATGCATTATTTGCTATATCATTTATTGAGAGTTCTTTTTTCCCTATTCCGCCAGACATAATACTTATACCTATGATTATTGCCACCCCTAAAAAGGCATGGAAAATTGCAGGTGTGTGCACATTAGGCAGTGTTATTGGAGGCTATTTTGGTTATGCCATAGGTCTGTTCTTATTTGACACTGTTGCCGAACCAATATTATCTTTCTATGGCTATTTAGAACAATTCAACCACTTTAGTGAGTATTACAACAAATGGGGCGCATGGATTGTTGCTGGTGGCGGATTAACACCATTCCCATATAAAGTTATTACTATTGCCAGTGGCGTAGTTAGTCTAAATCCTGTTATCTTTGGCATTGCGTCTATATTATCTAGAGGTTTGCGTTTTTATGCTATTGCTCTTATTTTGTGGAAGTTTGGCGAGCCTATGAAAATCTTTATAGAAAAAAATCTTGCATGGCTTTCAACAGCTTTCTTTGCATTATTAATTCTAGGTTTTGCAGCCCTTAAGTTCATTTAAGGAGGTATTATGCTATCAAAAATATATCATATAATTGAACAATTTGGTTTTAGCAGAACTATCGGATTATTATTTATAGTACTAGGCATAGACACAATTTGCTTTACTCTTGTTATGCAATTCGGCCTAGGCGTACAACCATGCTTATTGTGCTATTTACAACGTATCCCGTTCTTAACAGCTGGTGTTATGGGTATTTTTCTATATCGCAAAACAATATCATTTAAAGCCAAGCAAATTCTAACCTATATACTAACAGCCCTATTTGCAATAAATACAGGAATTGCTGGCTACAACATAGGCATTGAACATAAATGGTGGGAAGGCACAAAGGCTTGCAAGGGCAATATAGGACCAATAAGCTTTGATGATATGCAAAATGCTTTTAGCCCATCACTTATAAGACTTGCCGATTGCTCTGTAATTCAATGGTCTTTATTTGGGCACAATATATTTACCCTAGCTTTCATAAACCTTATTGCATCAAGCTTTTTATGCGGTTTTTGCCTTGTGATTATCAAGAAAAAACTTTTAAACAGATAATCACAATCTAGATATACGCTTGTTATATCTACTACCAATAAGCTGGTCTAATATAAAACTAACTTCCTGCAACCGTCATTTTAGGAATAAAAATAGAAGGGCTATTTATGGCTGTTTTATATTCCAAATTATCTGCCAATATCATAGAGGCGAATATATCTGTTAAGTTTCCAGCTATAGTCATCTCAGAAACAGGGAATGATATCTTCCCGTCTTCAATCCAGAAACCACTAGCACCACGACTATAATCACCTGTAATTAAGTTAACACCGTTACCAAAAACATCTGTCACATAAAAACCGCTTTTGATAGAAGCTATCATATCAGCTTCACTTTGCTTGCCATTTACAAAATTAACATTCGTTGTACCAGGAACTGGAGACGATGTTGTTCCCCTCACAGCATGTCCATTTGTTTGCAAGCCTAATTTATTAGCAGAATAGCAATCTAGAATCCAATGTTGCAAAACACCTTCTTCAATTATCATGTTTGATGAGTTAGCCACACCTTCTGCGTCAAATGGCTTGGATGCATGCCCTCTTTTCATGTGAGGATCTTCAAAAACATTAACTTCTGAGGCAAATATTTTTTGACCCAACTGATCTTTTAAAAAAGACGTTCCTTTTGAGATTGAGCTACCGTTAATTGCCGCCAACAAATTTGACAACAACCCTTTAGCAACGCGTGGCTCGTATACAACAGGATAAACACCTGTTTTTACCTTGCGAGAATTAAGCCTAGCAAACGCTCTTTTACCAGCTTCTTCACCAATCTCATATGGAGTTTTTAAATCATCAAAAAAGACAGAGGCACTATAAGCAGAATCCCTTTCCATTCCTGTATCATTTTTACCAGCAATAACCGATACAGATAAGCCCGATGAAGAACGTGTATATGCACCAGAAAAACCGAGACTAGTAGATAGTGCAATAGAGTGCCATGCATAAGAAGCCGAAGCCCCTTCACTGTTAGTCACGCCCTCTTGTTTTAACGCGGCTTCTTCGGTCTCTTTTACCTTAGATAACAAAGTTTCAACACTAGGCTCATTAACGTCCATCATTTCTATTTGCGGATAATCATTTGCCAATAATTCATTAGGGGCTAGTCCTGCGTATTTATCTTCAGGCACAACCTTTGCCATAGAAATTGCTTTTTCTGCTATCTGAGCAAATGATGCCTCTGACTTATCTGAAGATGAAATAATAGCTTGTTTTTTACCAATAAAAACCCTTAAGCCTATGTCATATCCTTCAGAACGGGACAGTTCTTCAAGCTCACCATTACGGCAAGAAACAGAAATGTCAGAACCTTCAAACAACACAGCATCAGCTGCATCTGCACCTTTTTTCAAGGCTATTTTTACTAAGGAATCCGCCTTAGCTAACAACTCTTTATTATCCAACTTAACCTACCTAAATATTTTGGCGACTAAACACTAAATCTGCAGAATCTTTTTTGCTGATAATTTTAATTCTACCTGTAAAAACATTACTGCTCTTAATATAACCAGATAAAATAATATTATCATCATTTAGACCAACTAAACAGAAAGTTTCATCTCCTATTTTTGTTACTAATTTGCTTTCAATTTCCGCCTTTGCAATACCAAAATAGAAAATTGAAATCATGATAGAAATCATAAAACCTGCTGCAATAAGATTGTGAGCAAGTCTTGTTTTGCTCTTTATAAAATAGAAGAAAACAACGATTGAATAGAGGACAAATATGTAAATTCCCTCCATTGGAAATCTGCCTACTGATAGCGACAAATAAAATGCTGCAACAAAATAGGCCGCGATAATTGCAGTTGAAATTGCTGCAAAAAAATCTGTAACCTTTTCGGTTCTATTTTCCATCTTTTTGCCATTAACCAACCGTAATAATATTGCCACTAACGTTGAAATTGAAGCAACTAAAAGCAAGCTCAAATTTACTAAAAAAATGGATGAGTTAAATTCCATCAAATGGAGCGGAACTTTAAATTCTCTAAACTTACCTGCTTGAAAAACATATGAAAGAAGATATGAAAAAGCAAAAATATAAACGAGACCAACAAATAGCCCTGTTGCACTGCTGCTACTAAACAATGCGGGTTTTTCTTTTTTGTTTTGGTTCTCACCTTGCTCGTCATTCTCTAAATCACGAGGATTTCTCTCAACCATTATTGCCTCTCTTAATTTAATTTTTAAGGTCTAAGTCTTTAAATATTATAATGATTAAAAGTTAACAAATTCACACTTTTAAGAGATTATTCAATATCATATTCTTCCCAGCAGGCACTAACCTTATCAATCACATCTTGATTCATATGCATTTCTCGGCCCCACTGCCTATCGGTTTCAGCATCAATTTTATCAGTAGCATCTATTCCCATTTTAGAGCCCAGACCTTCTTTAACCGAGGCAAAGTCTAAATAATCAATTGGTGTGTTTTCTACCATCATTACATCTCTAACAGGATCAACCTTAGTAGAAATTGCCCACATCACATCTTCCCATTTATGCACATCAATATTATCATCAACGACGATTACAAATTTGGTGTAAGTAAATTGGCGTAAATAAGACCATACCCCCATCATTATTCTACGAGCATGCCCCGCATAAGCTTTTTTAATTGAAACCACGGCAATTCTGTATGAACAACCTTCTGGCGGCAGCCAAAAATCAACAATTTCAGGAAACTGCTGTTTAATTATTGGTACAAACAAATCATTTAACGCAACCGCTATAATGCTTGGCTCATCTGGTGGACGAGATGTGTAAGTTGTTACATAAATTGGATTTTTACGCATAGTAATTGC
>QKFK01000054.1 GCA_003252195.1 Rhodospirillales bacterium | reverse complement strand
GCAATTTTGGTCGCGTTAATAAGTCCTGCCAATGCCACAATTGCTGTGCCATGTTGGTCATCGTGGAAAACTGGGATATCCATACATTCTTTTAGGGTTGTTTCAATTTCGAAACATTCTGGTGCTTTGATGTCTTCTAAGTTAATTCCACCAAAAGAAGCACCTAATAATTTAACGCAATTGATAAATTCTTTTGGATCTTTGGTTTCAACTTCTAGGTCAATCGCGTCAATATCAGCAAAGCTTTTGAATAATACTGCTTTGCCTTCCATGACAGGCTTACCTGCTAATGCTCCAATATCACCTAAGCCTAAAACAGCAGTGCCGTTAGAAATAACCGCTACGATATTACCTTTAGCAGTGTAATCATAAGCAGTTTCTGGTTTGTCTTGAATCTCTAGACAAGGAGCAGCAACACCAGGGGAATATGCCAAAGATAAATCTTTTTGGCAGGTTAGTTTTTTCGATGCGATAATTTCTATTTTACCTGGGCGGCCTTCAACGTGGAATTTCATAGATTCTTTGCCGATGTCACGGCTTCTAATATCACTGGTCATTTGTTGCTCTTCTTGTTATAAATAAAAAACTGTGGAAATAATGCTACAGATACTAATCTCTTAATGGTGTTAAGACAATTGTTTTGCTATGCTAACACAGATTTTTTTTATAGAGCAAGAAACGATAAAATAAAATGGAAAATACAGATCAAGAAAATTACCCAGTAACTCCGATGATGTCACAATATTTGGAGATAAAAGAGCAGCATAAGGAATATCTGCTATTTTATCGTATGGGTGATTTTTATGAGATGTTTTTTAATGACGCGGTTAATGCGTCAGAAGCTTTAGACATTGCTTTAACAAAACGTGGCAAACATATGGGCGAAGATATTCCTATGTGTGGTGTGCCTGTTCATTCTCACGAAATGTATTTATCAAAGTTAATTCGCAAAGGTTTTAAGGTTGCGGTTTGCGAGCAGACTGAAGACCCCGCTGAGGCAAAAAAACGCGGATATAAAGCTGTGGTTCGCCGTGAGGTAGTGCGTCTTGTAACCTCGGGTACAATTACCGAAGATAATTTGTTAGATGCTAGAAAACACAATTATTTAGTATGCGTTAGTCAGTTGCAGGGAAAGCAAGCTCTTGCATGGGCCGACATCTCAACAGGAGATTTTTTCTTTCAAGAAATATCAATAAATAATCCTGAGATATCACTGAGCACCGCATTATCAAGATTATCTCCTAGTGAGATTGTGATATCAGATTCATTAATTCAAAATCCAAGTTTTTATAATGTTTTTGCTGAATGGAAAAATATTATTAGCCCATTACCAATGGCGAGATTTAATTTTGAAAATGCTCAAAAAAGAATAGAAGAGTTTTTTGGAGTTAAAACCTTATCATCATTTGGAGATTTTTCTAAAGCAGAGGTTAGTGCGGGTGGTGTTTTACTCGATTATATTAATCTTACCCAAAAAGGAAAAATGCCTGTTATCCGTACTCCGCAAAAGTTTGGGCAAGGTAGCTTTATGGAAATTGATTCTGCTACTCGCAAAAACTTAGAGTTAACCGAAACATTGAGCGGTGAGAAAAAAGGTAGTTTAATCAGCGTTATTGATAAAACTGTTACAGGTGTTGGAGCTCGTTTGTTAGTACAAAGAATTTCTGCCCCATTAACAGATCCCGCAGAGATTAATCAGCGCCTAGATGTGATAGATTTTTTTGTTAATATGCCAGAGATTAGGGAGCAGGTACGTGAGATATTAAAATCTTGCCCCGATATGGAAAGAGCTTTTACCCGCATTTCATTAGAGCGTGGCGGACCTAGAGATTTAGCATCGATTAAAGATACTCTCTCACAAATCCCTAAAATCAGAAACATTATTCGCAATATTGCAGGCTATGCCTCTGATATTATTAATGACTTGCCAGAAGCACTTAAGAATATAATAGAAGCAATGGGCAATCATGACACTGTAGTTGATAGATTGTCTCGCTCATTGGCAGAAGACTTGCCCCTTTTAGCAAGAGATGGTGGTTTTATTGCCGAGGGTTATGATTTGGCATTAGACGAGCTTAAAGGATTAAAAGCAAAGAGCCATCGGTTAATTGCGGAATTACAAGCTAAATATGCGGCTGAGGTTGATATAAACACCTTGAAAATTAAGAATAATAACGTACTAGGTTATTTTGTAGAGGTTCCTTCTCGTCATGGTCAAAGGCTGATAGAAACAGCAAATATATCATCAGAAGAAGGCACGGCGTTTATTCATCGTCAAACAACAGCTAATTGTGTGCGCTTTGTAACGGTAGAATTATCAGAGCTAGAGAATAAGCTACGTGGTTCTAGTGAAAAAGCAGTTGCACTTGAGTTAGAGCTATTTGCCGATTTAGTAAAAGAAATTTTAGCTCGCGGAGAAGAAATAGCTGGGGCATCTAAAGCACTGGCTGAGATTGATGTATCCGCAGCATTAGCCGAGCTTGCGGTAGAAAAAGATTATGCTAGACCAGTAATAGACAACACTCTTGATTTTGAGATAACTGGCGGACGCCACCCCGTGGTAGAAAAAGCTTTGGCCGATGCTAAAGAAGGCGCGTTTGTTGCTAATGATTGCATTTTAGGCGGCGTAGAAAAAGGCAAAGAAAATACCGATAAAATATGGCTGATTACAGGTCCAAATATGGCTGGTAAAAGTACATTCTTGCGCCAAAATGCTTTAATTGCGATATTAGCTCAAGCTGGTTGTTATGTTCCTGCTGCGTCAGCTAAAATTGGCTCTATAAACCGCTTATTTAGTAGGGTTGGTGCTGCTGATGATTTAGCTAGAGGTCGCTCAACCTTTATGGTTGAGATGGTTGAAACTGCATCAATTATCAATCAAGCAGATGAGCGCTCATTTGTGATTTTAGATGAAATTGGTCGCGGTACAGCAACGTTTGATGGTTTGTCAATTGCTTGGGCGGTGGTTGAGCATTTGCATGAGATTAATAAATGTCGCTCGTTATTTGCTACGCACTATCATGAGCTAACTTCATTAGCATCAAAAATGGACAAGCTTTCTTTGCGTACCGTAAAAATTACCGAATGGAATGATGATGTGGTGTTTTTGCATGAAATTATCGCGGGTTCGGCAGATAGATCATATGGTATTCATGTGGCAAAATTAGCAGGCTTGCCATCAGTAGTTATTAATCGTGCCGAGGCGGTTTTATCGACATTAGAAGAAGGGGAGCAATCTTCTGCTGTTTCTAAATTAGCCGATGATTTACCTCTTTTTGCCACAGCAATGAAAAAAGAAACAACCGCTAAAACTCCTGCTCATATAGAAGAATTGTTAAATGAGCTCAAAGGACTAAACCCTGATGACTTAACTCCTCGTCAAGCATTAGAAGAGCTTTATAGAATTAAGCTTAAAGCAAGCAAATGATAAATATAACAAATAAGAAGTTATTTTATGGATTTTGCTCAATAGTTGTTTTTGCTATTGTTTTGCTAGTGTCTCCATATGTTTATTTTTATAGATTACACAATCTGGTTGATGAAGATAAGCAAACCAACCTTTCTAATTATGTCGATTTTAGTTTGTTAAAAAGTAATTTAGCAAAGAGATTAGCCCCACAAACAACCACAGAAGATGACGACGCAGAGGAGCATCTAAATACAGTTGTAAATAATTTTAGCGATGAGATAAATTTAATAAAAATTCTTAAATTTAATGACGTTATTAATAAACAACATTGTCACGATGATTTGAAATCATACTTATGGAAGTATAATTCATTTAATGAAATATACATAAAATTCGGTAACAAAAAATATGAAGATTCAGTTGTATTTATATTCAAAAGATATGATATGATTAATTGGAAAATGGTTGACTTTATAATTCCAGATAGGCTCTTAAAGCAGACATAGATGACTGAAATAACAGATATATATTTATCAGCAGAAAAAATTTGGCAAGAAGACAAAGACGAGGCCTTAAAGAAGGCTGATTTGTTGTTATTGCTAAAGGGTTATTTGGAAGAAAAACGCCTTAAGATAAAGCAAGATTTTTTAAGTTCTAAAAAAAGTGGCATAGAAACATCTATGATTAATGCTGACTTAGTAGATGAGCTAATCAGCTTTTTATTTTCTTTTGGGGCAGACAAAGTATTTAACTTAAAGCAAAAAGCAGATGAAATATCTGTAATCGCCGTGGGTGGGTATGGCAGAAAAGTTTTAGCCCCATATTCTGATATTGATTTGTTGTTTATGCCACCTAACAGCTACAGCAAAGAACAAACAAAATTAATTGAATTTGTTTTATATTTTATGTGGGATTTGAAGTTTAAGCTCGGTCATGGGGTAAGAACCTTAAAAGAATCTATTAAATATGCCAAAGAAGACATGACTATTCGCACTAATCTTTTAGAAGCGAGATTTATTTGTGGAAATAAAAAACAATTTACTGAATTTGAAAAAACATACCGTAAGCAAATAGCTGACAAAACTATAAAAGAGTTTGTAAAAGCCAAGCTTGATGAGCGTAATGAACGTTCTTCTAAAATGGAGATATCACGTTATTTGGTTGAGCCAAATGTTAAAAATGGGCGTGGCGGTTTGCGCGATTTGCACGTGCTATTTTGGCTAGCAAAATATATTTTTGGGATTATGGATGTTCAAGAATTAGCCGAGAGAAAAATTCTTTCTGAAAGCACCATTAATTCTTTTATAAAAGCGCATGATTTTTTTGTAGAAGTTCGCTGCCATCTTCATTATTTAGCGGGCAGAATTCAAGATTCTCTTACTTTTGATGCCCAAAAAGAGATAGCGGAACGCATGGGCTATAAAGACATTTCGCGTCAATTGGCGGTCGAAAAATTTATGAAGACATATTTTCTTCATGCCAAGATTGTCGGAAATTTAACAGGTATCTTTTGCGCATTGATTGAAGAAAAATATAATCTTGAAACATCTAATTTAGCTACCAAAAAGATAATGGATTTAGATGATAATTTTATTGTTTTAGGTAAAAGATTATATTGCTTTTCAGAAAGTGATTTTTTAAATAACCCGATTGATTTTATTAAAATGTTTAGGGTTGTTCAGGTTAATGATTGCGATATTCACCCTAAGATGTTGCAACTTATATCTGATAATCTACATAAAATTGTGGCACTCCGCAAAAATCCTGAGGCTAATAAAATATTTTTAGATATTTTGTGTGGTGAAAACGCAGAAAAGAATTTGCGACGTATGAGTGATGCGGGGGTGCTAGCGGTGTTTATTCCTGCGTTTGCTCGTATTACAGCCCAGATGCAATTTGATATGTATCATGTTTATACTACAGACGAACACACTATAAGAACAGTTGGTTCTTTGCAGGCTTTAGAGAATAACAATTTAGAGCTTTTAGATGATGTTGAAACAACCTCAGATGATATAAAATTTTTCTCAGAAATGATATCGGCGTTACATAATAAGCGGATAATTTATGTTGCAGCTTTTCTTCATGACATTGCCAAAGGAAGAGGGGGCGATCACTCTGTTAAAGGAGAAAAATTAGCTCGTAAACTTGCTAAACGGCTTGGGCTAAATGATGCAGAATGTGAAGAAGTCGCGTGGCTAGTAAGAGGGCATTTATTAATACCTCATACAGCCTTTAAGCGTGATATTGGTCAAGATAAAGTTATTAAAGACTTTTTAGAAAAGGTACAAACGCCAGAAAGACTTAAGGCTCTTATGGCAATTACGGTGTCAGATATTATGGCGGTTGGCCCTAAGATATGGACTAATTGGAAAAGCACCTTAGTTAAAGAATTATATCGTCTATCTGAAGAAAAATTATATGGATCTTCAAAAATTAGCAACGCAGAAAGGGTTGAGGCAAAGAAGCGCGCTTTTGCAGAAAAATATGGTGAAGAAAATTATATAAATATTATATCAGAACATGTTTCTGGCGGAGATGCTTCTTATTGGCTCGGTTATGAAGAAGAAGAAATTTTTTCTCATGTTAAGCTTATTGAAAGAGCGCAAAAAGATGGAGCGAAAGTTGCCTTTGACATTACGCATAAGGATAATAATCAAGCCAGCGAAATAACAATTTATACTCATGATTCAAAAGGTATGTTTTCGCTTATTTGTGGAGGAATAGCCATGAGCCAAACCTCTATTATAAATGCAAAAATCACAACCTTTGAAAACGGCATGATTTTAGATAGCTTTTTAATAGAAGAGGCAAATGGTGGCGCTGTTCTAGAGCCCCGCATGCAAGAAAAATTAAAGAAAAATATTGTTAAAGCAATTAATCATGATGTTGATGTAAAAGCAGAGTTGCAAAGGGTGATTAAAAGCGACGTTAGTTCAAAATATAAAGACTTAATGCGTAAAGGTGGCACGGTTATTATCGATAACAATATTTCAACAACTCACACAATTATAGAAATTACCGCAGATGATAAGATAGGTTTCTTGTTTGAATTATCTGATATATTGCAAAATTTGGATATACAAATTTCTTCAGCGCATATTTATACATATGGTGCTCGGGTTGCAGACGTGTTTTATGTTAAAGATAAATTTGGGTTTAAGCTCAGCGATGAAAACTTAATAAATAATTTGCAGTCTGACCTAGAAAAATTAGTAAAATTGTAAGAGATTACAGGCTATAAATGATAAGTTTATCGGCTTAAAAAATTAAATATGAAATAACAAATATGAGTCTTATAAAGTCTATCGCAACAGTGAGTGTTTTTACTATGATAAGCCGTTTGCTCGGTTTTGTCAGGGATATGTGTATAGCTAATGTGTTGGGCGCTGGAGCTGTGTCTGACGCGTTCCTTGTGGCGTTAAAATTTCCTAATTTATTCCGCCAGCTTTTTGCTGAAGGGGCGTTTAATGCTGCTTTTGTACCAATGTTTTCTGGTTCGTTAGCAGAGTCAAAAGAAAAAGCAGAGGGTTTTGCTTCAAGAGCTTATGCGATGCTCTTTGTTGTACTTTTGGCTTTTTTAATTGTCATGGAAATTATTATGCCTTTTGCCATGATAATTTTTGCCCCTGGTTTTGATGCTATAGAGGGCAAAAGTGAATTGGCGATTGAGCTTACAAGAATTACATTTCCATTTTTGTTGTTTGTTTCAATGTCTTCACTACAATCTGGGGTGTTAAACTCTCTTGGTAAGTTTGCGGCTCCAGCAATTAATCCAATTATATTAAATATTACGTTAATTGCTGGCGCTATATTAGGTAGGCTTTGTTTCCCAAATGTTGCTTATACGCTAGCTATAGCAACATCTTTGGGCGGAATTATTCAGCTTATGTGGCTAAAACACAGCTTAAAGCAAGATAAGTTTGGTTTGTTTTTAGATATTAAAGGATTGGTAAAATTTGGAATAGGTCCAGAAGTTAGAACTTTAATGCGTAGAATAGCCCCAGGAATTATCGGTGCAGGAATTTATCAAATTAATTTAACCGTTGATACTATCTTAGTTTCTTTGGTATCGAACGGTGCTGTGTCATGGATGTATTATGCCAATCGTCTTACTCAATTGCCATTAGGGGTGATTGGTATTGCGATAGGAACGGCGTTGCTTCCTTTGTTATCTTCTCAGATAAAACAAGAAAAATTTGATGATGCTAATCATTCATTTAATCGGGCGTTAGAATTTGCTCTAGTTTTGACTGTTCCTTCTGCGGTAGCTTTTTTAGTAATTGCAGAGCCTTTGATTATTACTTTGTTTAAGCATGGGGAGTTTGCTTTGTCAGATGCAAAGGCTACAGCATATTGTTTAATGGCTTACTCGTTTGGTCTGCCTGCCTATGTGGTTTCTAAGGTTATGATGCCAGCTTTCTTTGCCAGAGGAGACACCAAAACTCCTGTAAAAATTGCAGGTGTTTCTTTCGTGCTTAATTTCTGCACATCAGTAACCTTAATGTTTATGTTTGGTTATGTGGGTATTGCAGCTTCTTCGTCTATTAGCGCTTGGGCTAATAACCTTATGTACTGGATAATTTTAAGAAAAACAAAGATAGTAAGTTTTGATAGTAAGATGAAAAAAAGAGCTAGAGCAACATTGTTCTCAAGCCTATCGATGGGATTGGTTTTAGTTTTAATGCAAATCGCTCTTCATAAATACATTCCAAATTGGATTGATTTATCTACCATATATAGACTTATCATTCTTGCTGGATTTGTGGGCGTTGGTAGCATTACTTACCTAATTGTAGGCATATATAGTAAGGCAATAATTGTTGATGAGTTCAAAAGAGCTTTAAGTAAAAGCAAAAGCTAAAAAGAAATTGCTTTTACTTTGCTATTTATGCGGGTTTTTATTATAATTGAGCGCATATTTAATCTTTAATTTTCGGGTGAGAAAAATGAAAGAGCAATTGCTACAAAAATTATCTAATC
>QKFK01000053.1 GCA_003252195.1 Rhodospirillales bacterium | reverse complement strand
ATCATCACCACCACTAGTTTTGCCCTTGCCTGTGTATTCTAAATAAGCATCATAAGCTTTTTGCAAGGCATCTGATGCAGCACGTGAGCTGATTGTTGCCGCTGTAATAGCATCAACATCACCACCGTCTTTTTTTACCTTTAACACAAACTTAGCAGGGTTTTTACCCTCAAACTGGCTTTTAAATGCAGGTTCTGCCATTTTTGTTCCCAAACCTGGGGTTTCTTTTTGGTCAGTAACCTCAACCTTATTTATAGTACCATCTTTCCACATACCAACCATAAGCTCAATTCTACCGCCAAAGCCCTTATTTGAGAAAGTTTTAACAGCTATAGATTCTAAGCTGCCATCAACCTTCTTCGCAGGAAAGATTTTAATCTCTTGCCCTGTTGATGCATCTTTAACCGTAATAGCGTCTTTATTTGGCTCATTTGCATATTCACCGCCCAAAACAGCACTAACAGCTTTTAGCTCTTTAGCTGACTTAGCAGCATCAATCTTATCCTTGGTCAGCCCATATACAGCTGCCAACGCAGATGCAGAAACAACAGAAATAGCTGTTAACACAAGCACCATATTAGGTAGAGTAGATTTTATTTTTGCCATTATTTATCTCCCTGTACCAAATGCGCGTGGTGTAAACCATCTGTCAATTAATGGAACGCAAGCATTCATAATCAAAATTGCAAACGATACACCTTCTGGATAAGCTCCAAAGAATCTGATTACACATGTTAAAAGACCACATGAAACACCAAATAAAATCTTGCCTTTTGCTGTCATTGGCGAAGTAACATAATCTGTTGCCATAAAGAACGCACCAAGCATCAAACCACCTGATAGCAAATGTATCATTGGGTTAACGTACAAATCAGGGTTAACCTTCCACATAATAGTGGTAAAGATAGCAACTGTACCAATATAGCAAACAGGAATGTGCCATGTAATAATTTTGCGAGCTAACATATAAAGACCACCAGCAATCAATGCAAAGGCAGAAACTTCACCAATACAACCACCCATTTGCCCCATGAACATTTGTCCATAGCTAGGAAGATTAGCAACAACATCACTAGCACTCATTCCCTTTTTAACGCCTTCTTTGATAAACCCTAATACAGTAGCTCCAGTTTCTGCATCAACAGGTGAAAAGTTCCATAATGTTGGCTTAGGCCACAATGTCATTTCAACTGGGAAACAGATAAGCAAGAAAACGCGACCAACCAATGCTGGGTTAAACACATTACGGCCTATTCCACCATATGACATTTTGGCGATTGCAATAGTTACAAATGAACCAACAACTACCATCCATAATGGCAAAATGCTTGGAACATTAAAAGCAAGCAACAAACCAGATAAAACTGCTGAAAAATCACATATAGTTCTTTTTCCTTTAAGGATAAATCTTTGGATAAGATATTCAAAAACCACACATGACGCCACAGCCGTAGCTGTAATCGTTAAAGCACCTAAACCAAAAAACGCTATTGATACTAAAAATGCTGGCAACAACGCTACTATTACTCCAAACATAAGTTTGTCGGTAGAAATATCCGACTTATTATGCGGTGAAGGAGATACAACAAACAACTTATCCACGTCACTATTTCCTTGTGTTTTTCATTTTTCTAATTTCGGATTTTGCGAGACGGCAATAATCAAGAAGAGGAATTTTTGCCGGACACATGTGAGTACATGAAGCGCATTCAATACAATCAAGTGCATGAATTTCCATTTCTTCTTCCCACATCTCATTTTTTGCATAAGCTGCAATAAGGTACGGAGCAAGACCAGCTGGACATACTTCCACACATTTACCACATCTAATACAATGATTTTCTTCTTCTCTAAAAGTTTCTGCTTCATCTAAAAGCAATACTGAAGAGCAAGTTTTTGTAGTTGGCACATCTGTACTAACTAATGCCTTACCCATCATTGGGCCACCACTTACAATCTTGCGAGTATTTTCTGGCAAACCACCGCATGCATCTATCAAATATTGTACTTTTGTACCAATTCTAACAAGGAAGTTAGCTTGTTTAGATAAATGTTTACCAGTTACAGTAGTAACACTCTCTATAAGAGGCTTATTCTTTTGCACAGCTTCATAGATAGAGAAGATTGTACCAACATTGTGAACAACAGCCCCAACATCAATCGGAAGCCCACCAGATGGAACTTCTTTTTTAATAATCGCTTGAATAAGCTGTTTTTCACCACCTTGTGGGTATTTAACCTTTAGTGACTGAACTTCAATACCTTCATAATCTTTAGCTTTTTCTGTTAATAGCTTAATTGCATCTGGCTTATTAGCTTCAATACCAATAACAGCTCTTTTAACTTTTAAAGCTCTCATAACAATAGTTGTTCCAACCATAATTTCATCTGCTTTTTCAAGCATCAATCTATGGTCAGTAGTCAAATAAGGCTCACATTCAGTACCATTTAAGATAAGAACATCAGCTTTTTTACCTTCTGGAGGTGACAATTTAACATGTGAAGGGAAACCTGCGCCACCAAGGCCAACAATTCCAGCTTCTTTCACTCTTTCTATAATCTCTTTTCCAGATAACTTAATATCTTTATCGAGAGAGTTATCTTTTATGATACATTCTTCCCACTCATCACCTTCTGTTTTAATAACTACCATCTCTTCTAAATAACCAGATGGGCCTATAAATTCATCAATCTTAGTTACTTCACCTGAAACAGAAGAGTGAATATTAGCTGATACAAAACCACCTGCTTCGGCAATTTTAGTTCCAACTTTTACCTTGTCGCCTTTTTTTACCAAGCAAGTAACAGGAGCCCCTATATGCTGACGAAGTGGAATATATACTTCTTCAGGAACAGGGAAGACCTCTATCTTGCAATCTTTTGAGATTTTGTTTTCTGGCGGATGAATACCGCCCATATCAAATGTTTTAACCATTATAAAACCACCAGTTTATTATTCTACTGTTTCTGCTTTTTTTACTTTTTTCTCTGGAACAACAGGCTCAACATTAACGCCTGCAATCGCACCAGTTGGGCAACAACCTACTAAAGCGCCACCAAACTCATCAATATTTACACTTGCGGATATGTAAGAAAGATTATTTTCTATCTTTACACTACCATCAGCGCATGTTCTCTCGCATTTACCACATCCAATGCAAGCAACTTTACAATTCTTTTTAGCTGTGCCACCCTTTTGTGTATTCATACATGATACATAAACGCGTTTATTATCTTTTCCCTTAGGACGAAGCTCAAACAAATGACGTGGGCACATTTTTACGCAAGCACCACAAGCTGTGCATTTCTCAGCATCAACTTCAGGAAGTCCTGTTACTTCATTCATATGCAAAGCATCAAAATTACAAACAGACACGCAATCTGCTAGACCCAAACAACCGTGAGGGCAACCACTTTCACCTGCGTGAATATTATGAGCTAAACGGCATGATGGGGCTCCATCATACTCAACTTTTTTAGGAGCATTAGCTAGCGAACCATTACAACGCAACACAGCAATATGAGGTTCTTTCTCTGTTGCTGTATAGCCCATAAAGTTTGCCACATTAGCCATAGTCTTATTTCCGCCTACTGGGCAGAACAGATTAACAAAATCTTTTTCATCTGCACCAACCACCGCAGTAGCAAATGCACGACAACCAGTTTTACCACATGCTCCGCAATTAGCGCCTGGGAGCATAGTCTCAACCACGTCAATTCTTTCATCTTCAAAAACTTTAAATTTTACAGAAACGATATAAAGAATTACCGCTCCAATTATGCCAGCACCACCTAGCATAAGTACTGAATTTAAGATATATCCGTCCATGTTAGTAGCCTTATGTTCTTATGTTTATTCTTTAATATCATATTTCTCTCTAAAATAAAGAACTAAATCGATATTTTATTACTTAATAACACAAGATTTTTAAAAATAAAGAACAAATCGATATTTTATTACCGAATTCTAAAAGCAAATTTTTCCTTAAAATATCTACGGCATAGATTTAAGCCGAAGTAATACATAATCAAGCAACCAATAGCCAATAAACCCGCATGTAAATCAGATATATCAGCAAACGATCCAAGCACCAAAGCAACAAGCAAAACAATTAACGGAAGAACATATCCATAAAATATTGCAGAGACTCCGAGAGCATCATCTATCACAATAAACACCTCATCACCTTGGTTATAAGTTTTATCTTTTGATTTAACTTTTATAATTTTGCTCTCACATGCTGTCATTCCGCACGAGCCTTTAGCATGGCACCCATCACAAGCTGTATGTGCTTCAATCTCTACAAATACATTATCACCTACTTGTTCTTTAACAATGCCTTTTTGTTCGATTTCTTTTTTCATTAATATTTCTCCAAATATTTACTCATCTCATTTGACAATATTTCAACAGAAGTATCTTCACCAGTTCTGACATATAACAGAGCCTTAACATTGTTATCGTTAGCCCATTTAAGAGCCTCTTCCTTACCCATAACCATTAGAGCTGTAGCATAAGCATCTGCACTCATACAATCATCACTAATTACAGTAACTGAAGCTAAATCACTATTAGAAGGATAGCCTGTTCTTGGGTCTATTTCATGAGAATATATTTTCCCCTCATATTCAAAGAAATTACGATAATCTCCTGACGTTGCTATTGACATATTCTCAACAGGAAGCAACCTTCCATATTTATTTGCATGTTTACTGCTATGATCAAACTCAGGGGCGGCCACTCCAACCTTCCAAATCTTATCCCCTTTTGCAGTCACCTCGCCACCAATATCAACTATATGAGTTTTATAACCATATTCAGAAATAACCTTAGATACTTCATCAACGCCATAACCTTTTGCTATTGCCGCAAAATCAACTTCCAGATCACCAAATTCTTTAGTTACGGTTAAGTCAGAGATAGATGGATATAAATAATTATAACCAACATGCTCTTTAATATAGTCTATTTCACTCTGCGTTGGGAAAGACTTAACCCCGCCTTTTTCATAACCAAAGCCCCAGAAATTAACCAAAGGCCCTACAGTTGCATCAAAAGCACCATTAGTTTTACTGCTAATATCAATTGATTTTAATATTAGCTTCATAAACTCTGTAGATACCTGACAAGGCATATTCGCCTTACAATCATTAAAGGTTCTAATCTCTGATGTATCATCAAACATAGAAAAAACATGATTAATATCCTCTAATCGATTATCAATCGCTTCAGATAAATCTTGTTTTTCCTTGGTGTTCATATCTGCTTTAACTTTTACATTATAATAAGTGCCCATCGTATATCCCGTTAGAACGGTATATTCACTAGAGCGTCCTTTTAATTGCACCACACCTATAGAAAACAGCGCAATAAAAACAATTAGATAAAACAAATCTTTTATATATCTCATTATTTTCAACCTAGGCTTAAAGAAATCATGCAACATTGTATCATATATTTTAGCAAGCTTATCCATATCCTTTATGGCTATATTCTCATTCGGCTTATGCAAGGTTTTCCCTATTAGACCGAAATCAACCACATCTTTACTTATACCTAAGTTATATATATGACGTGTGTCAGATGTTCCTCCACCATAACCCTTTTTAAGACTTGTCTTAAATAAGTGTTTTGTTGCATTTTTTATAATTTTATAAAGTTTGTCACCACTAGAAACATAGCTCTCGGCAACACCAAATATTTTCAAACTACACTCATATTCATTTAAACGTTTAGATATCTCCTTTTCTAAAGCTTCTGAATTAAATAAAGGAGAATAGCGATAATTAACGGCTATCTTTGTTTCGCCACCCATAAACAATGGAGCATAAACTTCTTTAACTTCAATATGAAGACTCCCATCACCCTTATATTCTTCAGCCCTTTGAATAAAGGTATCAACATCACCTTTCTTAACCGCGAATATTGCTCTAGCACTAGCAGGAATTATATTAACTGCAACAAAGCCAGAATATGCACCAACTAGCTCCGCCAAACTTTGTGTATTCTCGGATATCGCTGATAATATCTCAATTGGGTTAACACCCTTATCCTTATAAGCACTATGAGCTTGTTTACCCTCTATGCTTACATCTAACATTACGTAGTCTAAATTTTTTACGAAAGACTTGTTCTCTGTTTTTATTCCTGTAATAACAGCATCAGTTGGAGGAAATTGTTCAAGCCCACTATCAAACGGCTTAGAAATTAGTGAATTTATGGCTCTAACCACGTTAATTGGGGTTTCATCATTTTTGAACAGAACTTCTGTATCTGCATTACCTCTTCTGCCCGTCTTACATAAATCCCCTATTTGCTCAATATTTGTAGGTTCTGCATTTAGGCAAACATCATATGCCTCGCCATTATTATTTAGATATTCGCACAAAGCTTTAATACCATTGTGCGATTTTGCTTCCTCAGCCCCTGTTATCATAACACCTATTTTACCAAGAAATTCTGGACGCTTAATCAAAAACCATGACAAAGCAGATATAAAGGCAGCAATACCCCCCTTCATATCTTCTGCACCCCTACCATAAATATTGCCATTACTTATAACTGGTTTAAATGGATCTGTATTCCAACCTTCACCCTCTGGCACAACATCGACATGCCCGCAAAAACCAAAAGATGGTTTATCTGTACCTTTTACTGCGTATAAATTTCTAACAGGAGGAAAATCTGGCTTTGTATCATCTACAAATTCTATAATTTTTGCAGAAAAACCCATATCTGACAAAACATCAGCAAGTATATCCAGCGTCAAAGATGTGTCAGGCGTAACCGATTTACATTCAATTAATTTACAAAGCAAGTCTTGAGCATTTATTGCATCGAAAACTTTATTACTAGGAGATAATTCTTTTATAACATTAAATTTGTAAACTGAACTCATGATTTAACCTCTAATTTACTATACACAGGTAAAATTTGATTTGAGATTAAAGCAATTTGTTATCAATAACTAGAAAAAAACAGTGATTAAATTAAAAGAACATATTTTTTCAACAAGCAATAAAGAGGTATATGGAGACATTAGCCACATAATAAATCAATTGCCTGTTAATTATGATGAGCAATCGCTTAAATTTGAGGAAATTGCTGATAATTATTATAAATCAGAATGGTTTACTGAAGCAGAAAAATATTATAGAGAAGCACTTAATTATAGCACATCTGTTGATATACATTATAAACTAGCTAGAAGCCTAGAACAACAAGGAAAACATCAAGAAGCTGTTTTAATTTATCAAAATATTATCCAGTTAGACAATTCTCAAATAGATATTTCATATAAAAAAATAGCAGAGATTTATTATTCTGAAAATAACTATGAAGCGGCAGGCAGTTATTACAAATCTCTATTAGAACAAAACTCTGAATCAACCGAGCTACTAACTAAAGTTGCCGAGTGCCTATTTGAAACAAAAGAATATGAAGCATCCTTCGCCTTATATAGTAGGGTTATAGAGGAAAATAGAAAAAACCAAGAAGTTAGAGCTAGATTATTATTCTTATCATACCAACTAAATGACAAAGAAGATTTATTTATACATTTAAGCGAAGGAATGTCTTACTATCCTTTAGAATTCATTCCATATCTTGATAAATTATTTAGCAACAAATCTGCCAGTACTAAAGAAACTCTGTTTAACATAGTTAATTATAGCGATATGTTTTATAGCTACCCTAGTTTCTACTATTTCTCTAAAGGAATGATAGAATATTATTATCAAGACACCATCGAGGCAGCGAAATATTTTCTTTTATCTCTTAAAAAACAACCAGATTATGACACACCATCATTCTGGTTATTCAATACGGCTATAAACCTTTATATCAATCAGCCAGATGCGGCTGAGGCACTATTGGATAAATGGACAGAAGTAGCTCCTAAAAACGACTTTTTAAAACTAATAAACACTATTATTGACAGCAGATTAAACCATATAAATTTGTATAAAATAGCAAAAAAATATGTGGATATTTACAACGAGCAAATATCAAATAGTTTAAACGGAGCAGAATTAACCGCGCAACAGATAAAAAAAATTATAGGGAATAGCCATTCAAATGTTTCTATATTGGATATAGGCTGCTACACCGATCGTCCAAGCCAATGTATTGACAACGCATCATTCAAAGCCTGCGCCGATATATCTTTTAACAATTTAGAAAAGTTACAAAATCTTGGCATATACGATTCATTATTTAACTTTGACTCCACATCAGATACAACTCCACAGCATAAATTTGACATCATAATAATTTCTGGCATCAGCTCTTTTTTCAAAAGCATCGATATTTTATTATCAAAAATATCTGTATACACTCATGAAAACACTCAAATATTTATAATCAATGATTTTCAAAATGCAGAAAGAGAATTAAAAGAAACAGGTGCGATTAAGCTCTGTTTATAT
>QKFK01000002.1 GCA_003252195.1 Rhodospirillales bacterium | reverse complement strand
TATTGATGTTCATGTTTGTGTGAGTGGGCAGCAAAAAGAGCTTACAAACCATATGCTAGAATTTTTTAATATTAAAGCGCAAACGCATTTTGAGCTAGATATAATAGAGCCGAGCTTGGCAAATATATCGTCAAGTATTATGAACTCAATTAATAACATGATTATAGATAGAGTTGACAGGCCTAAAGATGATATTTGTTTTAGAGACTATTGGCGAAATGCTTCAGGTAACTTTGATGCGATAATAGCACAAGGCGATACAACAACTGTTTTTATTGCGGCTCTCACTGCTTTTTATAACAGAATTCCTTTTTTCCATGTTGAGGCAGGACTTAGAACAAATAATATATATAGCCCATTTCCAGAGGAAGTGTTTAGGCGCTTTGCCTCTATTGTTGCAGAGTTGAATTTTGCTCCGACTGAAATGTCAAAGCAAGCATTGTTAAAAGAAAATGTTCCTGAAGATAAGATTTTTGTAACAGGAAATACGGTGGTAGATGCTCTTAAAACAGTGGCAAAGGTCGCAAAAGAGCCTTCTCAAGAGCTTGGCTCAGTAGTGGATTTTTCTAAAAACATAGTGTTGGTTACAACTCACCGAAGAGAGGCATATATTTCTGGTCAGTTAAGAGAAATATGTGAGGCGGTTCAAGAAATAGCTAAAAAATATCAAAAAGATAATGTGGAAATCGTGGTTCCTGTTCACCCAAATAATAATGTTAAAGCCATTGTAGAAGAAATGTTAAGTGGGATTGATAATATAAAATTGATGAAACCGTTTAGCTATGAAGATATGATTTATGTAATAAAACACTCAAAGTTAATCTTATCTGATTCTGGTGGAATTCAGGAGGAGGCTGCCTCATTAGGAGTTCCTCTTATCGTTTTGCGTGACCATACAGAAAGAATGGAAGGCGTTGTAGCAGGTAGCTCATTCTTATCTGGAACTAGCAAGGAGAATATCTTAAACATTGCTAACAGACTTTTACCAAAAATTATCGATGGCTCTTATGAGCCAGTTAAAGAAAATCCATATGGTGATGGGCATTCGTCAGAGCAAATAGTTTCTATAATTAAAAGGTATTTTAATATAAATGAGTAATTGGCTGTTAACAGATTATATTGAAGTTATCATAAATATAATAGCTTATACTATTCTTATATCTGGTATAGATGATGCTTTTATTGATATATGTTATTGGGTAAGAAGAGCATATAGAGCTATTTTTATAACCCCGAAGTATCCTAAGATTACGGTTGATCAATTACGAGAAAAAGAAGAAAAACCTATTGCTATAATGGTTCCTGCGTGGAAAGAATATGACGTTATTGAAAGAATGCTTTCAACTAACATAAGGTTGATTGATTATAGCAATTATCGTTTTTTTGTTGGGGTTTATAAAAATGACAAAGAGACAAATGCTGAAGTAGATAAGGCTGTAAACAAAGATTACAGAGTAAAAAAAGTTATAGTTCCACATGATGGCCCTACCTGTAAGGCCGATTGCTTAAACTGGGTTATTCAGGCTATTTTGTTATATGAAAAAGAAAATGCTTTTAAGTTCTCGGCTATTTGTATGCATGATAGTGAAGATGTTATAGATCCGTTGGAGCTACGTCTGTTTAATTTTTTAATTCCAAGAAAATCGTTTATTCAAATTCCTGTAAGAGCGTTGGAGCAAAGCGGTAAGAATTTGGTTTCAGGATCATATATTGATGAATTTGCCGAAAGCCACTCTAAAGATTTGATAGTGAGGGAGGCTTTAATCCACTCTGTTCCCAGTGCTGGGGTTGCAACATGCTTTAGCCGAGAGGCAATAGAAGCATTGCTAGAAAGAGAGGCTAACCAACCGTTTAATACAGATTCCCTAACCGAAGATTATGATATCTGCTTTAGGTTAAATGAAGCTGGTATGTCGCAAATATTTGTTACCTTTCCAGTTTATGCAACCAGAGAAGTAACAAACATATTTGGCAGGAAAAAAACTATTACGGTTGAAAGACCAATCGCCGTTACAGAAATTTTCCCTAACAATATGTGGCTTGCTATAAGGCAAAAAACTAGATGGGTTATTGGGATATGCTTTCAAAGCTGGAGCCTTAGTGCGTGGAAAGGGGGCTTGTTTAGAAAATACTTTTTCTGGAGAGATAGAAAAGGTCTTATTCTAAATATTGTAACCCTTATGACCTATTTATTACTTATTTTCTTTGTTGTAGATTATTATTTGTATAATGAACGCTTTAGCATAAAGTTACCTCATTGGATTATATGGGCTAACACTGCAATTTTAGCAAATAGGGTGTTTCATCGTTTCTATTTTGTAAAATATCTTTATGGAATGAGACAGGCTTTTTTAAGTATACCGAGAATATTGATATCAAATATTATAAACGCTTCGGCAACTATTAGAGCTTTTTATATATATACTAAACATACCATAATGGGGAAAAGAATTGCTTGGGATAAAACTCAGCATGAATATCCGTCTGAAGAAATTATCAAATTTGAAAGAAAGCGCTTGGGTGAACTTTTGATAGATAAAAAAGTTTTAACCCCAGATCAGCTTGATGCTGCTTTATCCATTCAGAAGAAAACCAATAAAAAATTGGGTGAGATATTGGTGCAAACAGCAGGGATAAGTCCTGTAGATTTGGCAGAGATTGTGTCAGCTCAAACGGGTTATCCTATGGCAGACTTGAAAGATGAGGATGTAAAAGTGTTTATGGGTTTAATACCCAAAGATATTGCTCTTAATTTTGGTGTGTTCCCAATAGGGTTAATTGGCAAAACAAAAATACTTAAGCTCGCTGTTACAAGGTTTGTGCCAGAAGATCAGATTAAAAAGCTGGTAGAGACGAACAATGGTTGCCCTGTGCAGCCAATGATAGTTACGGATGAAAAAATGGAAGAGTTGCTTAATCTTTGTAAAGAAGGAAATGCATAGAATGATTAGAATGACATTGTTAATTATGTTGGTGTGTTTGTTCCCTAAGCAGGGATTTTCTAATAGCCTTGATTCTAATTTTTCAGCCATAGTTGTGCGGATAACAGAGAATACATCAAAAACAGATTTTGAAAAATCTGAAATTCTATGGGCAAAATCAGAAGAGCTAGAAAAAGAAGGAAAAATAGATGATGCCTTATTAGTGGCAAAAGAATCATTAAAATATTTTTCAAGCAAGGTGAGATACGCTCAAGTTGGGTATATGTATTTAAGGTATAAAAAAGATAAAGAAGCATTAGAGTTTTTTGAAAATGCGGTGGATGTAAATAACCCAGAGCATTATAATTATGGATATGGCTTATGCTAATAAGAGATTACACAATAATGAAAAGGCAGTTTATTATTTTGAAAAAGCTATAGATGTAACCCCAACTCCCAAAGATAAAGAAAATATAGAAAGGTTATATGATATCCGCAGAGAACATGCTGATGTGTCTGAAAAGTGGGGTATGTATAACTCGCTGTTTTATTCAGACCCTGATAAAAAGCATGAATCTATGCAAACGATACAAGAAGTGTTTTGGCAACCATATTTTAATAATGGCAAGCAATTACAATTATATGGTCAAGTGTGGGGCACATTAGAATCTCCAGATGCATATGGTTGGGATTATACCGTATCAAACATTGGTGTTAGGTATGAGCCATTGTCAGATTATAATTTAGTGGTTAGCGCTGAGCATTTCTTTCCGCTTGGTGTTGAGGCTGATGATGATACAAGGCTTAAGGTCGGCTTTAGTTGGGATACTGGCTTAGAGTTAGAGCCATATGTAAAAGACTGGGCTTACGTTAATTTATTTACCGAAGAGATTTATTCGTTATCTAATTATAATTGGGCAAATGTAACAGATTTTAGAGTGGGACGCTCATATAGGTTTGATGAGCTTGATCCATTAACATCGTTTTCGCCTCATATGTTTTTCTTTTCTACTCACTATAGCTCTGCAAGACCCAAAGAACAAAAAAACTACGCCTCTATTGGCCCAGGTTTACACATAAGAAAATGGTACAGAGAAGACAAATATAATGCCCCAAAATCATATGTTGATATTAATCTTAGTTATCGGTTTGGCTTGAGCGAAGATGATGATAATATTTTCTGGCTACAAATAACTAATTCATTCTAGTTTGATAGATTAGTTATATTTACAGGTTTAAGATTGTGCGAGTAAACTATATATTATTGTGATTATTTGTAAGGAATTTGTTGATGTTTAAAGAGATGTTAAAAAAAACAATAAACAACTTTGTGATATTAGGATCTATTTATGCAGTATGTTTTGCTGGCTACTATTATTATAAAAAAGATGCGTATGTCTCTAAGCTATCAGCAAATAATCTTTTAGTCTTAAATAAAATAGATGCTGTTACTAATAACAAATTTGAGGGACTTTATACTGATATTAAGTATCTAACGGACTCTTCTACATTGCGCAAATATCTCACTGGTGAATATAAAAAGATAGATATTGAAAAATACTGGTTAGCATATGCTGTTAATAAAAAAATCTATTCACAAATAAGGCTCTTAGAGCTTGATGGAACAGAAGATGTTAAGATTGTTTTAGAGGGGGCAAATAAGGCTTATTCAAGCAAAAATACCGAAAATAAATCATATAGAGATTATTGGAAAGATTTGATTAGTCTCAATCAAGGTGAAATATATATATCTAATTTTGATCTAAATATTGAAAATAATAAAGTAGAAGTACCGTACAAGCCTGTTATCAGAATTGCGATGCCTGTTTTTATTGATGGTGAAAAAAAGGCTATTGTCGCAATCAATTATGATGGCTCAAGATATATAGATTATCTTGATTCATATAAAGCAGATGTGTATGGCGACTTGTTTGTTGTCGATAATGCTGGGCATTGGATTAAAAATCCTAATAAAGCTATGGAGTGGGGAAATGCGTTAAATCAAAATACAAATATAAAAACACTGTCTCCAGAATTATATGATGGCTTTAGTAAAGACGAAGGTAATTTTTATCTTAATGGTGATTTGTATGTATATAAGAAGATAATACCATTTGATAATATTAGTTCAGAGCAAGAATTTGTAAGGGGAGATGACGATAATACTATTTCAGTTGTTCGAAAATTGGTTCATCAAGGCGAAAATATAGAAAAAAGACAATGGGTAACATATGTTAAATTGGGGCAAGGCTATATTAATCTCCAATATGCAAAGCACTATAATTATGTTTTATTGAATGTGATTTTTATATCTCTTGTTTTCGTAATATCATTATCTTTGGGAATTATATCTGCGCAAAAAGCAGATGCAAAAGAGATGAATGAAATTAACGCCGTGGTTTCAGATTTAACCCAAGATATTATTTCTATAGCAGATACAAATGGTAAAATTATAAGAGTTAATAAGGCGATGCCTGCCGTGCTTGGCTATTATAAAAATGAGGTTATTGGTAAAAATATTAAAGATTTTTATGCAAACGCTATAGATGTAGATAATTTTGAAATATATGCTGAAGAAGCAATAGAGAACAGTAATCGCCCTAGTGAAATATGGAAAAGACGCAAGGATGGTGTAGCTATTCCAACAATGACCTATTTAAGGTATATTAAATCTACTAGGAATAAAGGCTATTTGATTGAGATTAGCTCTGATATTACTCACTTTACTGAGAAAGAGAATGAGATTAGTGAAAAATCTAACCGTGATCCTCTCACAAATCTACCTAACAGAACTTTGTTAGAAGATAGGGTTGATGTGGCAATTAGAAGAGGTCAGCGAAATAAAGAAATGTTTGCTTTAGTATATGCCGATTTGAATAAATTTAAGCCTATTAACGATACATATGGGCATGAGGCTGGTGATAAGATTTTGATAGAAACAGCTGTAAGATTCAAGAGCAATTTAAGAAACAGTGATACTGTATCTAGAGTTGGTGGTGATGAATTTGTTATTTTATTAGATAATGTAAAAAGTGAGAGTGACGTAAAAAATATATGCAAAATTCTTGAAAATAGAATGAAGGAAGAATTTGACATAGGTGATGATACGAAAGTCTTAGTAGGTTGTAGCTTTGGCTATAGTATGTTCCCAGAAGATGGTGCTAGATTTAAGGACTTGTCATCTGTTGCTGATAAAAGAATGTATGAAAGCAAAAGAGAGACAAAAGCTAAGGAAATTAAAATCAAATAACATAATTAAAACATATTGCTATTATAGAGTATAAGTTAGTAGGCGGCTTTGTTGTCGGTGAGATTGAGATTTAATCTGCTAATTAATGTTATTGGTATTGCTATCTAATATATTTTATAAAACTAACGTTGTTGTCTTTAGCATAGTTTGTATATCTTCCTACTTTATATAGCTTGTGTTTGCTTATAATTGAGGTGTTTCAAAAAGATAGAATTTTAGGCTCTTATCTTTTTACGGCTTTTTTGAATCTTGCGAATTTGAATAACTATAATACCACTTATAATCATCAACCCACCAATTAGCTTGCGAGCTGTTAATTCTTCATCTAAGGCAATATAACCTGTTATAAGGGCTGAAACAGGTGCTAATAAATTATAAAACACCACTTGGTTTACATCATATTTATCAATCAAATAATACCAGATGCTCCACGCAATTAAGGTTGCCCCAATTACAGTAAAGGCAAGCCCGCTCCAACCGATTATGGTGGCGGATTTAATTGCTTCTAACTGCCCATTTTCAACAAAGTAAGATATTGCAAATAGCTCAAACGCAGCAAAAAATGACATTCCCGCATTCATGGCAATTGGCTTGGTGTCTTTGATATATTTTATCATGATGCTACCAATCCCCCAAAATGTGGTAGATAGTAACATGGTGGTTAAATAAAATGGCGATGAAACTGAAAAATCGCCTGCAATCACATAAACCCCACCAATACAAACAGCTATTGAAATAGCCGTGATAATGCCAAACGTATCTTTGAATAATATCGCCGACATTAAAGCACATAAAGGAACAGATGATTGCATTAATACCGATATTGTCCCCGCATCAAGCCCGCCAGCAGATACGAACAATAGCCCAAAATGCCCGATACCTAAACAGATTGATAATGCAAAAATTTGTTTGAGTTCATGTTTTTTAGGGCGAAAAAAAGGTAGTAGAATTGCTGATACGATTAAAAATCTAAACCCTGTTAAAAACAGGGGAGGGAACTCGCTAACCCCAAATTTGATGGCAGTAGAATTTATGCCCCACAAAACAACACATAATAAACATAATAAAGTATCTTTAAGTTTCATAAATCAGCTTTCAATATAAAATAACAAGTAATCTACTCACGAATATAGATACTCTTACTCATATTAAAAGGCAGACTTTGTAGCTTTTTGTTAAAAGATTTTGGGATTATAAAAAGCATATAGACTGGACAGTATTGATTTAGGTCTGGTAGCTCAAAAAGTTATGCGTGAAGAAGAACGTGTCGTGTTTAGACGTAAGCAAGGATATAGTCCTGCTCAATACGTAAGATGTTAATTGCGTTTTTTATTTCTCAATCCCAATAACGTCAAATTTATCATTCCAGAAAGCTTTGCCTTTTAGGGTGATTTTATGATATTGGCAGGGATTATCACTCGCCATTTTGGCATATTCATAAAACTTGTCGGGATGTTGTAATGCGAGCTTTTTAACAATTTTGCTCAATATGGTGGTGCTGCCTGCAATAGTACCATCTTTTGAGGTTGCCTTGGTGCCGTCATAATAGATTTTTTCGTTCATAAATTCCATTTCAGCTAATTCGCTCTCGGCAATGGGGAGGGAATCTGAAATAAGAATAACTTTATCTTTAGGCTTGGCTTTGAATATTAGCTCTAATATGTCATTGCTTAAATGCACTCCATCTCCATCTGCAATTACCTCAACATATAAATCATCTTTTATAAGAGCGGTTAAAGCGGTGGTTTGCTCTCTGTGATGCACTCCGCCCATTGCGTTAAACAGGTGAGTAGCACAATCGCATAATTCTAGCTTGCCATCTACGCAATGCCCTGCCTGAACTTTGATGCCTTTGCTAGTTAAATATTTTTGGAGTTCGCCATTTTTATCAAGCTCTGGGGCTAAGGTTACAATCTTGATAAAATCATCTTCAATTAATTTGTAATTAGCAATTGATGGCTCCATAAACATTGAGGTGTCATGAATGCCTTTTTTGGCAGGGTTGATAAAAATACCCTCTATATGAATACCTAAAATTTCTGCCATGTCTTCAGTTTGGCGGGCTTTGGCTTCTTTTATAATTGCGATTTGTTTTTTGATGTTATCTGGAGTATCAGTGGCAAGTGTGGGGAAGAAACCGCCAATTCCATGAGCTAACATTTTTTCTGCAAGGAGCAATATATCATCTGCGCTACAATTGCAAAAATCTATGCCAAAGCAACCATGAAAATGCTGCTCTACCAACAAACCTGTTTCATAACATTTATCACACATAATAAACCCCTATATCCAACGTCTAACTTTTTCTTTGTATTTAAGGTAAGCTGTGCCGAAGGATTTTTCCATGTTTTTTTCTTCTATTGGGATTATATATTTATCAATAATTATAAAGAACACGGCAACAGGCAATGCAGATGCAAAATTTGTAGAGGCTATGGCGCCGCCAATTAAAATTAAGAGCATTCCTAAATAGATTGGGTTTCTGGAAAAGCTATATACCCAAGATGCTTGTAATGTGCTTGGTATGTTATGAGGAATGATAGTTGTTTTGTTTTTAATAAACATTAAAACAGCTATGAAATTGATTGCTAGTCCTATTGCAGAAATTAAACAGCCAATGTTAAAACAAAGATTGGTTTTTGCATCTAGCCCCATAATATAAATTACAGTCAAAGCGACGGTAAAATATAAAGGTGGGGCTAGTATAAACTTTTTTAACATTTTTAATGCTGTAATTATGAGATTAAGCTGCGATTAATCGCCCAACTAGCTCTGATAATTTAACTTCAGGACGTCCGCCCCAGTGTTTTAACACTTCAGCTGCTGAGGTTGCTCCTAATAGACCGCACACATCCATAGGCAAGCCTTTAGCATAACCATATAAGAAACCAGCTGCAAATTGATCGCCAGCGCCTGTTGAATCTATCACTTTGTCTTTATTCACAGAAGGAATATCCCATGATTGTCCTTTGTGCAAGATTGTAGCGCCTTTGCTACCTTTGGTTACAGCTAAGGTTTGGTGGTCATGTGAGATAGCTTTTTCGATATCTTCATCATCGCCAATTTCAAAGCAGTTGCGGATTTCATGGCGATTGCCAATCAAAATATCTGCAGTTGAACGAATAATACCAATAACTTCTTTAACTCTTTCTTCGCCAAAGTTTAAGTCATGCATATTAAAGGCAACTTTAACATTGTGCTGTTTAGCAAAGGTAATAGCTGTTTTAACCGCTGAGCGAGCAGTTTGAGAAACTAGCATCTGTCCTTCAACAAAAAGGATTTTAGCTTGTTTGATAAAGTTTTCATCAATATCTGCTGGGCTAATATCTTCGCATACACCAAGTGTAAAAGCAAAAGTTCTGTCTATGTCGGGGGTTACTAGAACTAAACATCTGCCTGTTGCACGGTTGATTTCTGGGAATGGGGTAAATTCTTTAATTGGGAAATCAACGTTGTTGTTATCGTAATATTCTCTAAAAGTTTTGCCCATGTTATCGCTACATGCTTTGCCAATAAAACCAGCTTTGCCACCTAATGATGAAATGCCTGCAATAGTGTTTGCGGCTGCACCACCTGGGATTAATTGAGCATCAGGAAGGAGTTCTCTAATCTCTCTTAAAGTTCCAACTTTAAGTTCGTTTCCTTGACCTTTTTTTAGGTTATATTTTCTTAAGAATTCATCTGGTACATAGGCAATAACGTCCATAAAAGCTCTGCCGATGCCGATAACATCATAGCGCATAATTTGTATCCCCCTGCTATGGTTGTTTTTGCTTTTATAGCTTTACAAAAAGTAAATATCCATATCTTTTTATGCTTTACACACAAATAAAAGCATATTAGAGGGGCAAGTTATTGTTAAATCAGAGTTTTAAATTTCGGCCAAAACAGCTTCTATATGTCCAGCGACTTTAACTTTGCGCCAAATTTTGAGAATCTTACCAGACTCATCAATTAAAAATGTGGAGCGGTCAATTCCCATATATTTGCGTCCATACATAGATTTTTCTACCCATGCTCCATATTCTTCACAAACTTTGCATTCCGTGTCAGCTCCTAATATAAAAGGGAGCCCATATTTTTCTTTGAAATTAGCATGAGATTTTGATGAATCTTTTGATATGCCAATTATAACTGCGTTTTTATCGGCAAAATTACGTTGATTGTCTTTAAACGCACATGCTTCTTTTGTGCAGCCAGACGTGTTGTCTTTTGGGTAAAAATAAAGGACGATTTTTTTGCCTTTATAATCACTTAGAGAAAAGGTGTTTTCGTTTTCATCTTGTAATGTAAAATTAGGGGCGATGTCGCCTTCTTTTAAGCTCATATCAATATCCTTTAAAATTATAAATTTAATATATCTTCCAAATAATAACTAGGTTGGTTTATTTCAAGGTTTTTTGTGCCATTAATTCCCTGTACTTAAATTGATTTTTATCTAGATATAATTCTATCGGTTCTTTCATAGATGTTTTAAGGCTGTAAACGTTTATTATGGGTTGCTCTTTAATATATACAATTACATTTAGCTTGTAGCCCTTATCAGAATCAAAAGCTTGGCGCCATAAATTTGTGTGGTTAAGCGTTGGCGGGTTAGACACAATTACAATGTTATCGGGATGTGCTTGATATTTGTAATCTGTTACATGAGGTTTGTTGCCCATAGATGTGGCGCAAACTTCTGTTCGCTCGTTGCAGGTAAGAGAGCCCTGAAGAAAGCCTGTTGCATATAAATATGCAACTATGTCGTAGCCACGCTGGTTGGGTAAGCCAAAATGCACGCTGTTTTTTAAGCTTTGTGCGCAAGGGCTTCCGTCTTCATCTTTTCTAAAAAGATTAGGACAATTAGGAGGTTCTTTTTTAAGGTCATTTTTGGTTGATATGTACATATTGTAATTATATATCCACGCTTCCTTTGCTAGAGAAGCGCAATATAAAATAGCAGCAAAAGCGATAACGCTGGCGTATTTTCTTTGCTTAATAATGTCCGCTATGTAACACAGAGCTATAGCTGCAAAAATCTTCCATGGGTGAATGAATAAGGCTATGTGGGTAAAAGGTCTTGCCATTATTATTATATAACAAGTAAATGTTGGGATAAACCAGCATAGAGCTATGTAATCAAGAAGCTTGTTTTTTTCTTTGCTCCATATCAGTTCATAAATAGTAAATATCACATATACAACGCTTAGACTGATGAGCAATTTAGAAAAGCTACTTGATAGCTGCCAATAATAAAACAAAATGCCATAATTAAAATGAGGGAATCCTCCATCAAGGCGTCCTCTAAATAATCCAGAATAATTAGTTCCTACTCTTAAATACATCGGGAGATAATAAGAGGCAGATATGGTTAACATTCCAAGCAGAGTAATCATAAGATATTTGCTTTGCTTTATTTGTTTGAAATTGTACGCACATCCAAAGATTATTACAGGCAGGAATAGCCAGCACTCATAATGTGTGAGTGTCGCATAAGCAAAAAACAAACAGGAAAGCATAAATGAATGAGGTTTGTTATATTCAGTTTGTTTTGATGCACAATATTGCCACATGAAATATGCAGAATAACTAAGGCTCATATAACCAAGAGACTGAAACTGAATTGTTCTGGCAAACGCTATCATAAAGCTATCTAATAAGCATAAGCCCGCTAGGCATAAGCCTAAAGTTGGTGATTTGCTTTCTTTGCCCATTGTGTAAAAGCACCAGACAGCAGATAAGTTGCAGATAGCGAAAACAGCTCTAAGGCTCATCGGATCATAAGAGCCTATTAGCTGGTTTATAATTGTTGCAATAATAATTTGCCCAGGGGGGCGGACGCCCGCAAACAAGATGCTAGGGTTTGTACTTGTTAAAAAATTTTGAGCCCTATATACAACCGCATATGATTCATCTAAAGAAAAGTCTGAGTAGCTAAGGTCATAAAAAAACAAAAATCCAGCTATTGCCATTATTATGTAGATTAAAAATCCTTCGCTTAAAGAGCGGGTCTTATCTGTTATATTTTGTGTTGCTGGAGTTGGAAGAAGAAAGATTATTAGGCTGATAATTACTGGTAATATCGCAGTGCTTGTGTGGCTAACATAGGCAGGGAATAATGAGTAAAATATGTAATAGAAAAAAGAATTTATGCAAATACTAAGGGCAATTGATACAAAAAGGCAGTCTATTTTATTGGATTTGGTAAAAAGAAAATATTTGTTTTTAATGTAATTGCTTGGTTCATCTATTGTTGTATCGGGTGTAAATAGTTTTTTTTGCAACATTAAGCCAGAGCTGTAGCATAGCAAAATTATTCCGCTGATAAGACGAGGGTAAAATGAAAAAGAATATAAGTTAATAACCATGACCATAAAGAGTAATAATATGATTTTATGGGTGCTTAATGTTTGTATCTTCATGGGTTTACTCTGTTAATTAAATATAATTATTTTATGATAATACTATAATGAGAATTTGTTAAAAGGACTTTAAGGTGGGTAAGTATATGCAGTTAAAAAGAATAATTGATGGCATGTTTTTAATGTTGTTGATGCTTTTAATAATAGTTGTTGTTTATGTGCTAGAAATTAAAGCTGCCGGGCTTCTTTTCCATACTAGAGATTACCCCTTTTTAATGCATTTTTATAGCACGCTCTTTCAGCCTAATGCTCTTAAAGAATATATTATAAACCCTAATGGGGAGAATTTTTTTGGCTATTATGGCTTAGATGGATATCCAAATTTTTATTATTTTTTACATTTTTCTCCGATTAAATATATTTCTGCTGTTTTTTATTATGCTGCTGGTGTGCCTGCCTTGCAAGGCTGGTTTGCTTTTATGATGTTTGTTCCTATAGTTTTTATTTGGTGTGATAAGATACTGGCAGAAAAGCAAACTCATGGGTTGTTGTTTGTAACATCTGTTTGTTTGTTAATTCCAGCGTGGGCTGAGTATGCTACCTATGATTATCGTCCAATAATGCTTTTCTTGCCATCGTTGATAGCTCTGATTTATTTTATTAATAACGATAAAAATGAGTTGTTTTTATTCGCGCTAATCCTTTGCTTGTTAAGGGAAGAGGCGCTGATTTTTCTATTAATAGGCTCTTTGCATTTATTCGTTATAAAAAGCTATAAAAAAGCATGGGCTTTGTACTTCCTTAGTGGTTTATATGCGCTGGTTCTGTTTTTATATTACTATTATTCACCGTATAATTTAGGTAATTTTAGAGTTGTTTATTATCTTTGTTCTTTGGGAGCGTTTGTAGGGATATTTGGCTTGTTTAGCTCTCGCATAAGCCTAAAATATTGTTACGTTACCTATGCTAATTTGCTGTATTTAGTTCCGTTTATATATGGCTTTTATAAAAAGTTTTATCGCCACCCAATTAAAGGTGATTGGAACATGGCGTTTAATGAACTTTTCTTTGGGGCTAGGTGGTTTTTGTTATCTGGATTATCGGCTGTGTTTGTTGCCGTTTTTGTATATGAAAAATTATTAAAAAATAAGTCTCATTTAGTAACGGTTATTTTATCTGTGCTGTTTTTATTTGTTAGTGGCGGCTACTTTTATAATCATAATTATGTGAACTTGAGAAGGTCTTCAAAACGCGCTACTCCATATCTTGAATTAAAAGATAATTTGATAAAAAATCATGTTAGGGTGCTAACTGGTTTTGAAGGGCTTCAGGCGTTTTATGATATGGATAATGTAGCTGTGTGGCAGAGATTGCCAATTAAAAATGTGCCTGAGCCATATTTGTCAATGTCAGAAAATAACGCAAAATATTTAATAAGATTATCTGACACTATGAATGTGTTTATAGGCTATGAATATGAATATATGTCATGGCAACAAAAAACAAATAATCAGATAAAAATGGAAGTTTGTTTTGAAAAAAATGGTGTTGTGTTTGCCAGAAATCTTAGAATAACAAATGACTGTAATTTTCTAAAAAAATAATTATCTGTAACTTTTATAAGATATGCCATATTGTTCAGCTTTGTAAGCAAGTTTTCTAACGGTTGTTTTTAATAATTCAGCTGAGTTCTTAATGTTACCGCGAGTGTTTTTAAGCGCGTCAATAATCATTTCTTTTTCTAAATTTGCAACAGCCCCCTCTAGTGAAACAATAGGCATTGTTCCAGTTTCTTGCCCTGTTTGTAATGAAGGAGGAAGATGATGTGCATGAATAACTCCATCTTCACACAAAAGAACAGCGCGCTCAATGCAGTTTTCTAATTCGCGCACATTACCTGGCCAATGATATTGCGTGAGCATGTCAATTGCTGGGGTAGATATGCGAGCGATTTCTTTGCCTGTTTCTTTTGAGTATTTTTCTATGAAATGCTCGGTAATTAAAAGAACATCGCTTTTGCGTTCTCTTAATGCTGGCATATAAATAGGGAAAACATTTAATCGGTAGTATAAATCTTCTCTAAAAGAACCTTCTTCTACGCATTTTTCTAGGTTTTTATTGGTTGCAGCAATTACTCTAACATCAATTTTTATTGTGTTTTGTCCGCCAACTCTATCAAATTCTTTTTCTTGTAAAACGCGCAATAAATTAGCCTGAGCATCAAGAGAAATATCGCCAATTTCATCTAAGAATATGGTTCCATGATTGGCTAGCTCAAATTTACCTCTTTTTTGTTTGATAGCTCCTGTAAAAGCACCTTTTTCATGACCAAATAATTCACTCTCAATTAAGGCTGGAGGCAGGGCTGCGCAATTAACTTTAATAAATGGAAATTCAGAGCGTTTGCTGTTAAAGTGAATGGAGCTTGCAACAAGCTCTTTACCAGTTCCGCTTTCTCCTCTGATTAAAACTGTGGCATTGCTTTTTGAAACGCGGCTAACCATAGAGAATACCTCGCGCATTTCGCTTGAGCTACCTACAATATTACGGATAGAATATTTGTCTTCTAGCTCTGTTTTTATGCGTTTGGTTTCAAGTTTTAATTGCTCTTTTTCATATTGTTTTTTTTCTAAAGATGATACAAAAGAAGATATCATCGCGCATACAACTTTTAAAAATTCTTTAGCTTCGTTTAAGTTAAAATATTGGTCATAGCCTCTGTCTGCGCCAAGAGTGCCAATAACTTTGTTGTCACACCAAATTGGTACGCACCAAAATGAATATTCTTTATCTTTAGAAATGGCTCTGGTTTTATTCATAAATTGGGTGGTTTGGCTAACTTTGGGGATAATTATACTTGTTTCGCCTTTAATTGCTTGCCCTGTGATTCCTTCGCCTAATTTATAGCGCACTCTGTTTGTAGAGCTTTCAGACAATCCGTAAGCAACTTCAATATGAATTTCGTTGCGTAAAGGGTTTAATAAAGATACGGTTAGATGCTCCATTCCAGCCTGTTTGGAGATAAATCCTAAAACATCGTATAATGTTGTTTTAAGGTCTTTGCCCTCGGCTAAGCGGTCAGATATTTTGTTTAGAGCTCTAAAATAATTTTGTGTTCTCATATGCTTTTGTCTGGAAGTTACAAAATTGTATTTTTATAGTTAATTGATAGCTTAATTCATAAGTATTGTCTAGATAAAACGCCACTTATCGGTAAAAAACTTTTGTGGTTCATTTTAATAAAATTACAAATTTGTAGTATATATTGCAACAAATTACAAATATGTAACTAATGCTGTGGTGCATGATGCTGTGAATATGTGCTTTTATCTATTTTAATCAATGTGTTATAGCTGTTTTAAAAGTTGGCACGATATCTGCTATATAAATATGGTGTTTTTCATTTTTAAATTAAAAAATAACATGGAGAAAAACCAGTGAAGAAAATTGAGGCAATTATCAAGCCTTTTAAGCTAGATGACGTAAGAGATGCATTGGAAGAATTAGACTTGCAGGGCATCACTGTTACCGAGGTTAAAGGTTATGGCCGTCAAAAAGGTCACACTGAAGTTTATCGTGGGGCTGAATATGCGGTTGATTTTCTTCCCAAGGTCAAAGTTGAAATTGTTGTCACAGCGATGACAGGGTAGAACGCACAGTTAGTGCAATTAAAGAAGCCACATTTACTGGAAAAATCGGAGATGGAAAAATTTTCGTAATACCAGTAGAAGACGCAATACGCGTAAGGACGGGGGAAACTGGCGAAGACGCCATCAGTTAATACTGAGAAGTCGTAATCGGTAAAAACAATAAAAAACTAAGCCGATTACAAAATTAATTAATAAAAATATACGTTATAAGAAAAAGGCGTAAAGAGGGAATTAAATGATAAAAGTATTTTTAACAGCAATGTTTATGAGCGTAATGTTTGCGGAGAAAGCAATGGCGGAAGATGCGCCAATTACTGCAAATGTAGTTCAAACTAATATGGACTTTTTATGGACATTGTTAGGCGCTATTTTAGTGTTCTTTATGCAAGCTGGTTTTGCTATGGTTGAAACTGGTATGACAAGAGCTAAAAACGCCATTAATATTTTAATGAAAAACCTTATGGATTTTGCTGTTGGTAGCATTGTGTTCTTTTGTGTTGGCTTTGCTTTAATGTTTGGCTCATCAAAAGGCGGAATTATCGGTACAGATGGCTTTTTCTTAAAAGGCTTGATTGAAGATCCTTGGAACTTAGTGTTCTTTATGTTCCAAGTAACTTTTGCAGCAACTGCAGCTACTATTATTTCTGGCGCTGTTGCAGAACGTATTAAATTTAAGGTTTATTTTATTTATAGTATTCTTATTACCGCAGTTATTTATCCGATTTTCGGAGGCTGGGCATGGGGAAGTCTATTAAATGGCAGTGGCTGGTTGGAGGGCCTCGGCTTTATAGATTTTGCTGGCTCAACTGTGGTGCATTCCATTGGGGGATGGGCTGCACTTGCAGGAGCAATTGTCTTGGGTCCGAGAATCGGTAAATATGGTAAAAAGGGCGAGGTTAGAGCTATTCCTGGTCATAATATTCCACTTGCAGCACTTGGTGTGTTTATCTTGTGGTTTGGCTGGTTTGGCTTTAACTGTGGCTCTACTACAGCTGCAAGTACAGATATTGCTTTAATCGCTGTAAACACTAATATGGCAGCTTGTGCAGGTGCGATTGCTGCTATGCTTACAGTGTGGAAAAAATTTGGCAAGCCAGAAATTGGCATGAGCTTAAATGGAGCTTTAGCTGGTTTGGTTGGTATAACAGCTGGTTGTAACAATGTATCACCTTATAGTGCAATTATAATTGGCGCTATTGCGGGTGTGTTGGTTGTGTATGCTGTATTATTCTTTGATCAAAAGGTAAAAATTGATGATCCAGTTGGCGCTGTATCTGTGCATGGTGTATGCGGTGCATGGGGTACAATTGCGGCTGGCTTGTTTGATAAAGGTGGTTTTGACACCCACGTTGTAGGGGTACAATTGTTGGGTGTTGTAGCTTGCTTCATTTGGTCATTCGGACTTTCTTATGCAATGTTTAAGACATTGGATAAGAAAATGGGGATCCGTGTGTCACGAGATGAAGAGCTAGAAGGTCTGGACGTAGGAGAACATGGGGGAAATGCCTACCCAGACTTTGGTGCTGACTATATTTAACTACGCTCATACTTCTTGGATGTAGTCAGTAAACTTAGGCCCGCTGAGGTTTTTCCAAAGCGGGCTTTTTCTTTTTTAATATTTCGTGCTTAATCCCACTAGCATAATCTAGTGGAAGATTATATTTTATTTATTTGTTTTAGAGAGCCGTTGATTGCCATTACATGTTCTTCAATGATCAAATCCTCTCGCCCAGATAATTCTCTGGCTTTTTTAACAATCATAGAAAGCCCTTTACAACATGGCACTTCCATAATCACGACTATTATTTTAGGGATAGTTGTGTTTTGCATTAAAGAGGCAAGTTTTTCTGCATATGGCTCTGTTTTATCAAGTTTTGGGCAAGCTACAACTACCGAACGACCTTTAATATAACGCCAATGAACATCTGGCGAAGCTATTGGGGAACATGTGCTTAGAACAACCATTTCTTTATGGTTAAATAATTCTGATGCTGGGTTAACAAGGTGTAATTGGACAGGCCATTGCGCTAACTCAGATGGGATTACCTGTGCTGGACCAGAAGTTAAATTATCTGTAGCTGGTGCTGGAGATTGAGGCTTGTTTGCAGATAAATCACGCATCATTTTGCCTGGGCAACCACCGCCAACAGCTTTGTTGCTATGAGCGCATAATGTTGATGATGTTTTATCATTAGCTTCGTGGCGTTTTTGGGCTTCTTCCATCTTTTTAACCGCATCGTAGCCTTGAGTTTGCATTAAATGTTGTTTAACAGCATCTTCATCAAACTCTTTGGCATCTTCTTCAATTATCTCTATCGCTCCTGTGGGGCAATGTCCCATGCAATCGCCAAAGCCATCGCAAAAATCTTCTCGGACCAATTTTGCTTTACCATTAATTATTTGCAAAGCACCTTCGGCACAGCCAACTACACATTCGCCACAACCGTTGCATAAATCTTCATTGATTTTTACGATTTTTCTTTTCATTTTTGCCTCCGATTAAAACTTCATATTCTATATATGACACCTTTTTAAGGAGATTAAATTGACCATGGTCAAGAATTGCAAATTTCTTTTAATTTATTTATATCTTCAATAATCAAAGATGATTTTGATGAAATAACCCCATAGCTTTTTAGCTTTTTTAAAGTACGAGAAAATGTTTCTGGTTGAATGCCTAGTTTGCTAGCGATTAAGGCTTTATCCATAGGCAGGGTGATTTCTTGTTTGCCAGATTTATCTTTAGAGATGGATATTATAAATTCAGCAAGTTTTTGAATGGCAGTATGTGAGCCCATCTTTTCTAGCTTTTGCACCATATAATGCAGGTGAGAAGACATTGTGCCCATTATATGAAAGCAAAATTCTGGGTGCTTGTATAATTTATCCTTAAAAGATGCTATGGGAATTTGAATGAGACGTAAATCTTCTATTGCTAAAGCAGATGCAGGGTATATCTTTTTGCCAAACAAGGCTACTTCGGCAATGGTCTCACCTTTAGAAAAGAGAGCTATAACCGTTTCTCCACCATTTTCATTGTAGCGAACTATCTTAGCCCAGCCTGATAATATAACATAAAAGTTATTAGCATTATCTCCTTGCATAAAGATATGAGCATCTTTTTCTATCGTTTTTATATGGGCGTCACCCAAAAGTACAGATAGGGCATCTTCTCCTAACCCTGCAAAAAAGGGGATTTGGTTTAGGATTTGTTTGTCTTCAATCTTCAAATCTAACATTTAATTTATTTTCTCCAAAATTGACTTTGGTCAATTACTAAAGTTTATCAATGTCGCATCATAGGGATATGAACTAAAAGCTCTCTTGTCAAGTCTATGAGCTTTTATTAAAATTATACTATCTTAAAATTGTAGGAGAAAAAAATGTTTTGTTATCAATGTCAAGAAGCCGCTAATAATACTGGTTGTACTTTACAAGGTATTTGTGGCAAAGAAGGTAAAGTTGCTGACTTGCAAGACTTGCTTGTTTATGTGCTTAAAGGAATCTCACTATATAATATAGAAGCTCGCAAAAAAGGTGTTAATCTTGAAAGCACCTCTGATTTTATTACTAAGTCAATTTTTGCAACTATTACCAATGCAAACTTTGATAAAGAATATTTTAGAAAACAAATAAGAGCGGCATTAAAACTTAGAGATACATTAAAAGCAGATTTAATGGCTAAAAAGATTGATGTATCAAAAATTAATCATGATTGCACCACATGGTTTGCCGATAGTGATGACGACTTTGCTCATAAGTCAGTAAGCGTTGGTGTGCAATCAACTAAAGATGCTGATATTCGCTCTTTAAGAGAGTTACTAACTTATGGCTTAAAAGGTATGTGTGCTTATGCCGACCATGCTTATGTGCTTGGTTATAAAGATGATAAAGTTTTTGCTTTTATAGAAAAAGCCTTATGTGCAACGATAGATGACAGCTTAGATTTAAATGCCATGGTTGCTCTAGTTATGGAATGTGGCAGTATGGGTGTTGAAACACTTGCTATGCTTGATAAGGCAAATACTGAAACTTATGGTAACCCAGAAGTTAGCGAAGTTGAACTTGGGGTTAGAGGTAATCCAGCTATTTTAGTCAGTGGCCATGATTTGAAAGATTTAGAAGTGCTGCTCGAGCAAACTAAAGGCTCAGGAGTTGACGTTTATACTCATAGTGAAATGCTCCCAGCTCACTATTACCCTGCTTTTAAGAAGTATGACAATTTTGTTGGTAATTATGGTAGCTCATGGTGGAATCAAAAAGAAGATTTTGATAGCTTTAACGGCCCTGTGTTAATGACAACAAACTGCGTGGTCCCACCAAAAGAAAGCTATAAAGCAAGGGTTTATACGACTAACTCGGTTGGCTACCCAGGAATGATCCATATTCCAGAAGATAATAACGGTAAAAAAGATTATTCAGCCATAATTGAGCATGCTAAGAAATGTGCTCCTCCTACAGAGATTGAAACAGGCAAGATTGTAGGTGGTTTTGCTCACAATACGGTTTTATCACTAGCTGATCAAGTGGTAGAAGCGGTGAAAACTGGTGCGATTAAACGCTTCTTTGTGATGGCTGGCTGTGATGGCAGAATGAAATCGCGCGAATATTACACAGAGTTTGCAAAAGCATTGCCAAAAGATACAATTATCTTAACCGCAGGCTGTGCTAAATATCGCTATAACAAGCTAGACTTAGGCGATATTAACGGCATTCCAAGAGTGCTTGATGCAGGGCAATGCAACGATTCATATTCATTGGCGGTAATTGCACTAAAGCTAAAAGAAGTGTTTGGTCTTAATGATGTGAATGAATTGCCAATATCTTATAACATTGCTTGGTATGAGCAAAAGGCTGTGATTGTACTTCTCGCATTATTATCACTAGGTGTGAAGAACATTCAC
>QKFK01000144.1 GCA_003252195.1 Rhodospirillales bacterium | reverse complement strand
TTGTTAATTGATATTTGTTGTTATCTCCTATTGTTTATTATTATTCAAAGCTGTTATAAGTATATTAAATATTGTTTATATGTAAGGGGTGCGCAAAATGTTTAAGTATGTGTTTTTATTAATGTTGTTATTTGCAAATTCTGCGATGGCTGGAGATAAGCTATATCAATATTCTACGATTGATGCTTTGCTAAATGCTTTATACGATGGGCAGATGCCTATGAGCGAGCTAAAAAAACATGGAGACTTCGGGATAGGAACGTTGTCTGGCTTGGATGGTGAGCTAGCTGTGCTTGATGGTGTGGCATATCATGTGAGTGCTGGTGGTGATGTGGTTGAGGTTGGTGATGCCGACACAACCCCTTTTGCAACGGTGTCTTACTTTGATGAAGATTTTGGGGTTGAATTATCTGGTGTGAATTCTATACAGGATTTGAATAGAATAATATTTGATAAATTGCCTACGCATAATGTGTTTTTTGCAATTAGGATTGATGGTGAGTTTAATAATGTTAAAACGAGGGCTATCCCCAAGCAAAAAGCACCTTATGAAAAGCTAGCTAAAGTTGTTGATCAGCAAGTTATAAAAACTTTTAGCGGAGAGGGGACTTTAATAGGATATTTTGCTCCTTCTTTTGTTAAAGGGATAAATGTTTCGGGATTTCACTGGCATTATCTTAATAAAGAAAGAACTTTGGGTGGGCACGTTCTGGATTGCTCAATTAAAACAACGCCATTGTTTGCAAAAGTTGATGAATTAAGAAATTTTGAAATGTCTCTACCTAATAAAGGTGAATTTGATAGTCTTAACCTTAGTGAAGATATGAGTAAAGAATTACACAAGGTAGAAAAATCTAGCTAAGCATCTGGAGATAATGACCATCTGTTAAGTTGGCTTCTGATTAGAAGTGCTATTTAATAGGGGTAAGAAGCTGATAGGCTGGCTAACATAAAGCTTCTCACGGTTTATAGCACCTCCGTATTTATAAGATATAGTAAGCTTGTTTAATGCGTGGGGCCGTCAAGCACTAGTGGCCCTTTAGGCTTAGGCGCAAACCAGATTATCATAGCGGCAATTATAAAAATAACCGTGATATGCAAGAACACATCTATAGTTGCCAACATCAAGCTTTGTTCGCCAACTAGGCGGCCAATAATGGCGATAGCTCCCTCGTGATTTATTGCTCCGCTCGATGTGATTTGAGAGATGGCATAATTGGTATTTTTCATCGCTCCAACTATTTCTGTTTGGTTTATTCTTTCGGCATGGTCCCATGAGGTTTGTACAAGTGCAGTGGCAATTGCACCAGCCATTGTTCTCATGAAATTATATAAGCCAGCAGCATCGGCAGTTTCTTTAGAAGACACACAGCTCAATGCAAGGGCATTAATCGGGATAAAAAACATAACCATAAATGGACCAGATAAAAATGTTGGTAAAATTACATCAAAGAATGGTATTTGTGATGTAAAATTTACTCGCCAGAATGTCATTGAACCAAGCCCTAATATGCCAATGCACACAATTAACCTTGGGTCTATTTTATCGGCAGACTTACCCACAATTGGGGCAAATATCATGGCGAGGATTCCCATTACGCTGGCGGCGTATCCAGCCCATGTGGCGGTGTAACCCATGTTCTCTTGTAACCAAAGTGGTAATATTACTATGGTGGCAAAAAATGCACCAAAGGCAAGGCTATGAGTTAGAGAATAAATTACAAAAGGACGGTTTTTAAATATTCTTAAATTTACAATTGGGTTTTCATCGGTTAATTCCCAGATTAAGAATGCAATGAAACCAACAATCGCCATGATTGCAAGAATTTTAATCTCATCTGCGGCAAACCAATCATGGTTTCTGCCTTCATCTAGCATGATTTGCAATGACCCAACCCAGACGATTAGCAAAAATAGCCCAATCTTATCAATATTTGCTTTAACGGTTGTAACAATCTGCCCTCTTAAAAAGATGATAAGAGAAACCCCGCCAATAGCTGACATAAAAACATTAATGTAAAATATCCAGCCCCAATGATAATTATCGCAAATAATGCCTCCTAAAGTTGGTCCAATAATTGGGCCAATAAGGGTGGTCATGGCAAAAATAACATTGGCTAATGTGACCTTATCATTAGGGAGAATTCTGATTAATAGGGTTTGGGCAGATGGCATGATAGGGCCACCAGCTAAGCCTAATAACACCCTGCCTAATATTAACATATTAAGCGAAGTCGCCATTCCGCAGAATAGTGAGATAAGCCCAAAAGCAAAATAACATGTGATGAAAACTTTAATTGAACCAAAGGTTTTGCTAAGCCAGCCAGTTAATGGAACTGTAATCGCCTCGGCTACGGCATATGAGGTGATTAACCATGTGCCTTGTGTGGCGGACACACCCAAGTTGCCTGAGATGGTCGGGATAGAAACATTGGCAATAGTTGAGTCTAAAACTACTAAAAAATTGCCAAACCCAATGAAAAAACAAACTATACCAAGCGATAACCCCGTTAATGGATTAGCAGGTTTGTCTGACAAAAAAGGTTTTTCAATATGTTGTTCTTTAGCCAAAGCCATAGTCTAACCTCATTATTTTGATATATTAACATCAACTTCCATAGATAGACCAACACGAAGCGGGTGCTTTTCTAGCTCGCTTTTATCTAGCTTTATTCTAACAGGGAGGCGTTGAACAACTTTAATCCAGTTGCCAGTTGCATTTTGAGCTGGGATTAGTGCAAATGCAGCACCTGTTCCGCCAGAGAAGCCTTCTACAACACCATGATATTCAATGCTATCACCGTATAAATCTGATGTAAGAATAGCTTCTTGTCCAGCTTTGACCTTTGATAATTGAACTTCTTTGAAATTGGCATCTACATACACATCATCAATAGGCACAATTATCATTAAAGGCATGCCAGTATTTACATGCTGACCAATCTGAACCTGCCTTTTTGATATAATGCCATCGATAGGGGCTTTTATTATGGTTCTATCAAGGTCAACTTGAGCTTTGTCTCTGGTTGCCTCGGCAGCATCTAGCTCTGCTTTAGTGGTGTTATAAGCATTTTTAGCAGCGGTTAATTCATCTCCAGATACTGAACCAGTGTTTGATAAAGCTTCTCTGCGTTCTAAGTCAATTTTTGCTTTGTTAAAATTAGCAAGAGATGTTTGATATCTTGCTTCTGCTTCTTTTAAGAATAGCGTTGCATCAGTGTTATCAAGAGTAACTAGAATATCACCTTTTTTTACGGCTTGAGTGTCATCTACCAACACATCTTTTACGGGGGCAGAAACTAAAGGTGTAACTTGAGCAATGTTAGCTCCGACATATGCGTTGTCGGTGGTTATATGTTTTGATAAAACCATTATGTAATATAGTGTAAATAATATGATTATAGAGCCTAAAATTACTGCAAATTTTGCAAATAACTTTCTTCTCAAGCCTTTTGGGCCATTGTTCTCATCAAAGTAGTTGGTTCTTTGTGTGCTCATTGTTTTTCTCTCTTATTTTTTGTTTTCTTGTTCTAATCTAAAGCCACCACCGAGTGCTTTAATTAAGGCGATATCTAGCGCAAAAGTTCTGGTTTCTAGGCTTGTTAAAGCTTTGTGCGTTTTGATATAAGCATCTTCAGCTGTTAATACCTCTAAATATGAGGCGAGGCCGCCTTTGTATCTTTTTTGGTTTACTTGCCATGCGCGTTTAGCTTCATTCTCGGCTAATTTTGTTTCGTTTAACCTGCCAGATAAATATTTTTTGCTAGTAGCAATATCGGCAACTTGGTTTAATGAATTAACAAGGGTTGCATCATATTGGGCAATAGCCATCTCGTACTCTGCTTTAGCTCCTTTTAGGATTGCTTTTAACCGACCTCCTTCAAAAATTGGTAGGTTTATAACTGGCCCAATCGAGCCATAATCACTACCTTTTTTGGTGAACTCATTAAGAGTAAGAGATTGTAAGCCAATAAAAGCACTTAAGTTAATGTTTGGAAAAAAGTTGGTCTTAGCAACTTTAACATTAGAGGCAGCGGCCTCTGCTCGTAATCTGGCGGCAATGATATCTGGTCTACGGCTTATTAATTCTGCAGGAATATTAGCGGGCAGGGCGTAGGCTAAATCTAGCTTAACTTTTGGGCGTTTTATTTGTAATCCTCTATCAGGTCCTTCGCCTAACAAGGCGGCTATTCTATTATTAGTGAGCTGGATATTTTCATTAACCGCAGTTAGCTCTGCTTGTGCAAGGTTATATGCTGATTTTGCACTTAAGGCGGCGCCTTCATTTTCTAATCCCTGTTTGTTGCGTTCGCTCATTAACTTTGCGGTGTCTTTGCGTACTTTAACTGCTTCTTCTGCTGCATCTTTTTCAGCATATAAAGATGATAAATCGGCATAGGCGGCGGCAATTGATGTTGATAATATTAACTTGGTTTCAGTTGCTTCAATTTCTTGTGCTTTTAACTCAGATGTAGCAGCTGCAACTTGGGCTCTGGTTCTGCCCCAAAAGTCTAAATTCCAGTTTAAGTCAAATGATGCGTTGCCACTGTCATTCCAACCCTCTGGTACAGGGTAGCCAAGATTGTAGCTTTGTTTGGTTTGTGTGGCTGATCCACTTAGATTAAGTGATGGCAATAAATCAGCCCCAACTTGTTTAGCATAAGCAGAGGCTTGCTTAATTCTGGCGGTGGCAATTCTTAAATCTGGTGAATTATCAAAAGCCTCGGCTATTAGCTCGCTTAATTGGGTGTCGCCATAAATATTCCACCATCTTTTGCTAGGGTATTCTACCTCAGATATGGCTGTAAAACTTTGTACGGTTTCATACGATATGTGCGATTTTATAAGCGAGCTAACGTCATCGGGTGAGGGGTATGAGCAAGCTGATAAAATCACACTACCAGATAATATGCTTGTTTTGACTAATGTCTTAATAGACATCGTTGGGTATGAATTCGACATAACAAATTTATCCTTAAAAAATACAAAACCGTACTGTACTGTACGGTACCATTATTTTGTTGACTGTGTCAATAGTAAGAATTATATTTAACCACAGGATAATTATTATAGAAGGTGCAAAATGAGAGTAAAAACAGATAAGAAAAGAGACGAGATATTGTCTGTTGCAGCTAGGATTTTCAACAAAAACGGCTATGCTCGCACTAGTATGTCAGCTATTTCTAAAGAAGTTGGTGGCTCTAAAGAAACTTTGTATAATTACTTTAGCTCTAAGGAAGATTTGTTTGCAGATGTGATGATTACTGTAATGGAATCGCAGGCCTCAAAATTGAAAAAAACTATTGATAATTTAGACGGTGATTTGAAAGAAACATTAGAAGAATTTGCAATAGCTTTTTTAGAACTTAAAACATCACCTAAGTTAATTTCTTTTATAAGAGCGGGTATTGCAGAGGCAGGTCATAGTAACCTTGGACAAAAGCTATATGAGGTAGGGCCAAAGCAAGGCTGTGAGCATATTTGCCGATTTATCACCCATCAAGTAGAGCAAGGTAAATTGCGAAATGAAGACCCATGGATTATCACGCTCCACTTAAAAGCATTAATAGAAAGTGGTAGTAGCGAGGCGTTGTTGTTTGGTAATGATGAGCTTGAAATTGATAATGAAACCAGTGCCAAAAAAGCTGTTGAAGCTTTTTTACGTGCATATGCTATTTAAATTTTTACACTCGAACAACGTCTGTGAAACAATTAATTGACGATTATTTTTGTAAATAATATAATCCTAATTAATTGGTGGTGATGTTTGATTTTATTTATCCTTAAATTAAATAAGTGATAGATTTTTGCATCTGATGGGCAGGGGTGATATGACAGAAGAAAATAATATTGAGACAGAGTGGTGTGATTGCTATAGCCCGCGCATAAATGATGCTAAGCATTTTATCTGGTGGTTGATAATGTCAGTTGTATTTATATACACAAGATCATACCATGATGATGCAATTACAATGATAGTTTCTCCTATGTTTTTAGGTGTCGTGTTTTGCTTTTTATGTTTTTCAGATAGGAGGTTTCGTTCTGGGAATTATAAGTTCGAAATGGCATCGTTGCATGATACTAAATTTCATATAATTATATATATGTTATTTGCTTCCGTAATGTGTTTTGTATTTTTATCCAGAGGCGTTAAAATAAAGCCTTACTTGATGTTATACGGGTTTGTTGCAGTGCTTTTTTCGTATCTAATAGTAATAACCCATTACTACTATTTAGAAGGCAGGGAAGTAACGATTGCAGATTATAAAAAAACTGTAGCTCCAACGAGTTGGCGTGATAAGATTGTTGTTATTGCAAAGATGATAGTGGTTTTATTTCTATTTGTTATTTCACTTTCGCGTATGTTAGCTCATTTGCGTTATCGCCAACCAGAAATTCTAATGATGAGTTTTTATCATGTGTTAATACCGTATGTTTTGGCTCTGATATGCGTGTGTTTTAAAGGGCAACGATTAACAATTAAAAATCACTACACAGAATTTGCCTATAATCAAGTTAAGTTGCCAACATATAATACGGTGTTAATTGTTGCTCTTCTAGTTGGTTTGCAATTTGTGTTCGAAGACACTACAAGAACAGCATATACAGTCGTATTGCCTTTATTTCTTTTTTTTAGGCTAACAGTTGTTCATATAAGATATAGCAATTGGTTTGGTCTTTTGGGCCCATTTATTTTGTTGCTCTTCTCTATGGTTCTTTTGGGAGGATATGGAGAGAGAGAACATTTATGTGGCTTTGGTATGTGATATTATATGTTTTCTTAAAGTCCATTTTGTAAATAACATAAAAAATCAAAAAAGTTCTTGACTTAGAGTTACTCTAACCCGTTAGGCTTGATTTATATCAATCAAATGGAGGGGTATATGAAGTATAGAAAGCTCGGACAAAATCAGTTGGAAGTCTCAGAAATTGGTTTGGGTTGTATGGGTATGAGCTATGCTTATGGTCCTGCCCAAGATACACAAAAAATGACTTCTTTAATTTATAATTCCTTCAAAGAACTATAAGTACGTACAGGGAAATATAATGCTTAAGAATAAAATAATTTATAGCGTTGTTATCTGCCTGCTAATTGGCGGAGTGGTAATGAAAAAGATGGAGGATAAAAAGATGAATGGACTTATTCCAAAGGAAGAATTGATTTTTAAAACAGGTAATCAATATAAAGACAATTTTATTGGTGATGCCTTTGTTGAGATGATGGTTGTAAATAAAGAGTATGATATGTCAGTTTATAATGTGACGTTCAAACCCGCATGTAGAAACAGTTGGCATAAGCACTCTGTGGGGCAAATTTTGCTCGTAACAGGTGGTGAAGGCTATTATCAAGAAAAAGGTAAGCCAGCTCAATTTTTAACCAAGGGTGATATTGTAGAAATCCCGGCTAATGTTGTTCATTGGCATGGTGCTGCCCCTGATAAAGAATTTATCCATGTGGGAATAACCCCTCAAATGTCAAAGAACGATGTTGAATGGTTAGAGCCTGTAGAAGATGAAGAATATCTAGCTGCTACCAAAAAATAATAAAAATAAGGAGGGCTTATTTTATGAGTAAAAAACTATTGGTAATATCAGCTAGCCCCAGAAGAGGGGGTAACTCAGATGCTCTTTGTGATGAGTTTATAAAAGGGGCTAAAGAGGCTGGTAATAATGTCGAAAAAATCTTTTTGAAAGATAAAAAAATCAATTATTGCACAGGTTGTGGCTATTGTAGCTCGCATGGGCAAAGTGGTTGCTCTCAAAAAGATGATATGACAGAAATCTTGGATAAAATGATAGATGCTGATGCTATTGTTATGGCAACACCTGTGTATTTTTATGCTATGAACGGGCAGATGAAAACGTTTATTGACAGAGTTTGTGCCAAATATACTTCGGTAAGCAATAAGGATTTTTATTTTATAGCAACTGCTGCTGATAGCTCCAAAAGAGCAATTGATGTGGTGCTAGAAGAATTTAGAGGCTTTACCAGATGTTTAAACGGAGCAAATGAAAAGGGTGTTTGCTACGGCGTTGGAGCTTGGAATATCGGCGATATAAATAAAACCAAGGTTATGTCTGAAGCTTATGTAATGGGCAAGGCTGTATAATAATAAAAGGAAAAAATAATGACTAAAATAATTGATAAAATTAACTCTCCTGAAGATGTTAAAAAACTATCTTTGGATGAGATGGGCAGGTTGTCTCAAGATATTAGAGATGCAATTTTGTTTAGGGTTAATTCAATAGGCGGACACTTAGGTCCAGACCTTGGTATTGTTGAAGCGACTATTGCAATGCATTATGTGTTTAATTCACCTATTGATAAATTTGTGTTTGATGTATCTCACCAATGCTACCCTCACAAAATGCTCACAGGTCGTAAGGATGGCTTTTTGAATGCAGATAAATTTTCTAGCATTAATGGTTACACCAAC
>QKFK01000282.1 GCA_003252195.1 Rhodospirillales bacterium | reverse complement strand
TACTCACGTGTCTGCAACGGGTGATATTGGCTTCTTTAAAATCTTATCTGAAAGCGCGATTGCTTCTGGTGTTCGCCGTATTGAATCAGTTGCGGGTAAAGCATCTGAAGATTATGTAAGCTCATGTGAGACTATCATTAATGCCGCAGCAGAGATGCTAAAAACATCTCCATCGGATATATCTACAAGAATAAGCGCACTAAACGAAGATAAAAAACGCTTAGAAAAAGAGCTATCTGACCTTCGCAAAAAAATCGCAAGCGGAGGAGCTACTGGCAATGACGATGTTAAAGAAATCAGTGGTATTAAATACATTGGTAAGTTTATTGACAATATGCCTGCTAAAGAGCTTAAAGGCATGGCAGATGAACTTAAAAAGAAAATCGGCTCTGGTGTTGTTGCGGTTGTAACTGCGAATGAAGGCAAAGCTTCTTTGGTTGTTGGCGTAACCGATGACCTTAAAGAAAAAATCAGCGCTGTAGAGCTAGTTAAAGTTGGTTCAGCTGCTGTTGGTGGTCAAGGTGGCGGCGGCAGACCAGATATGGCTCAGGCTGGTGGCCCTAACGGTGCTGACGGAGCGAAGGCTGTAAAAGCTATCGAAGAACAGCTCGCTAAAGCCGTCTAAACATCAAGATACAAAATAAAAAGCGGGGTTTATTTCCCCGCTTTTTATATGTTTATTTTATATAAAACACAATAAGTAGCCAGCACCAGCCAATGCTAGTGCACCACTAAAAAGTATAAATTCTTATATTAAAACAATAGATATATTAATTATAAAACTTCATACAAACCATCACACACCCGACAAACCATTAACCTCGCTGACAGAGCAATTCTAAATTATTTACTCAACTAGAGAACTATCAACCATATAAAAGATATCAAGATATGATATTACGAATGCCATATAAACAAGCAAAGATAGCTGTTATAGTTCTATTGAGCAGGTTGATTATTTGTCGCAGGAGCTGTTGTCTGATTTGCTGTTGTATCTTTTGTTTCAGCTGTAGCTTCTTCTTTCATTCTGTCATTATAAGAATCCATAAAGCTTTTATAGCCTTCAGCTTCTTTTACATCATTTAACACAGAATCATAATTATATCCCTTATCTTCTAACGTAGCAGTTAGCAGATTAAACGGATTAGCAAATTTAGTATCTTTGATATATGGCATAAAATTATGCCTAATACGCAAGATAACGTTTTCTCTGCCAGATAATCTTAGGGCAGTTACCCAATCCATAATAAGTTGAGCTTGCTCATCTTTTAGCACTTGCCCAGGAACAGGTTTTTCAATCAACGCTTTAATAGCATCACTCGCATCGTCCCATCTATTAGCCTTCCAATAGATTTCGCTTCTTAATAGCTTAGCTTCTTTTGTATCATCATCAGCAATTAAGTTGATACCTTCATCAACCTTACCCATATCAGCCATAGCCCTAGCTCTTAAACGCTTAGTAGCGGCTTGCATAGGCTCACTCATTTGCGGATAATATGTTGCATCAAGAGACGCCAATGCTTTTGCTGGTTTGCGATTTATAAGATTGATAAGAGCTTGTTTAATACCAACTGTAGCTTTTTCTTCATCGGTTAACTTGCGGGTTTTAATCATATATTGCAATAAGTCTGTAGCTTTATCTAACAAATCAACCGAAACTAATCTATCTGCTAATTTACTGATAATCTTATCGCCTTTTTTACCCTCAGGGGTAAGCTCACTAAATTCATCATACAAACCGAGCGCAGTTATCGGAGATAAATCGTTAGCTTTATCTTCAATATATAAAGTTTCAAAAACTGCTTCCATTTTTTCTCGTATAGTCTTTATACGAGGATCATTTTTAGGCATACCGCCTTCAACTTCTCTAAGCAAACGCAATGCATCACCATATTTGGCATCCGATGAATATAAGTCGGCCAACTCACTCATAGTATCAAACTCAAAGCTACCGTCTCTCCATGCAAAACGCATACTTTCTAATTTCTTTTCTGCCTCATCTTTAGAAATACGCTTAACCTCTAACTCAAGAGCAACATTATCTCTTTTTGCAAAGGCACTATATTTTCTATCATCTGAATAATTTTCTAGATAATTATACAAATTAACCGCTGTATTAAAATTACCAGTAAATTCATTCCATTTAGCACTATAATAATCTAACTCTGCTTGTTGGGATTTTGTATTATTCTTGTC
>QKFK01000128.1 GCA_003252195.1 Rhodospirillales bacterium | reverse complement strand
ACCGGGTGGCTTTACTCCCGGATATTTACCTGACATATTAATCTCATATCCCATTTCTTGCATTGCCGACCAAAAATGCTTAGTTGTAGTTGACTGTGATATTGCAAAATCAATCTGCTCTCTTATTTTGCCTCTGATGGTTGGCTTTCCGTTCTTTTCAGCTACCCATTCACCATAATTTTTGCCACCGTTTTTTGGGTTTTTTATTACAGATAAGCCGTATTCTTTGCATAAATTATCAGAAACTTTTCGCATTTCATAATAGGTCTTTTTTTGGTCGTAATATTTAAGACCGTCCTTATATGAAACAGAATTTATAACAAAGTGATTATGAAAATGCCCAGTATTTAAATGAGTAGCAACGACAACTTCAAATCTGTCACCCCATAAACGTTCAGCTAATTTTATTCCTACTTCGTGAGCAATTTCAGCATTAACCTCATTTTCTCGAAAAGACTGATACCCATGAAAAGCTACAATTCCGCCTGTTTTATTAAAATGGCGTTTTGTATTCATAAATTGTTTTGATGCGTTGTCGGGGTCACAATTTATACCTGAAACATAAAATTTCATTTCGGTTTTTATATCATTGACAGCATACTCTAAAACGCCATCAATTGCGTGCAATGCAGTAATACTCTCAAGGCTTTTATTCTCCGTTTTGTCAGGATTTGCAGCATAATCAATAACCTTGTCAATTCGTCCCTTTATATCCCATATTGCAGTTACTGCCATAACTAATCACCAACATAAAAAGCATCATAAAGCATTTGTTCAGTCGTTCTGATTTGCTCTAAATCTTTTCTTAGTTTTGGAACATCAAGCAAGCCTTTTGCATTTGCAAGCTTTAAAATTTGATTGAGATTGCTACCAACTCTGCGTAATTCACGAATTAGTTCATAATATTCAGCAGGAGGTGCTTCTTTAATAGCACATTCATTCAACACATTTCTAATAAAAGCTTCACGCGAAAAGTTAGTTTTACGAACTTTTTTTGAAAGATTATCAAACTCTTCTTTAGTAAATCTGAGGGTAACGACGCAATTTCTTTTTCTCATATATCATTAACCTTTCTTTTAGGGTTTTAGGGAAAATTTTCCCTAACAAGCGAATTTGGATATCCAAATTCAGTGCTTGCTAAGACAATGCCAAACAGTCTACTTCACAGTAGTCGAGCAGATAATTCAACGCTCTTTCAATATCATCTATAGCCAACTTCGCTTCATTTATAGCCATATCCATATTGAAAATTAAATCTTCAAGCTGCTTTTGATTATTCTCGTCTTCTTCATAAATATGCTCCATATTATCTGCATCAGGATACATAAGTCTTGCAACAATAATTGCCTCTTCTTTAGAATTTGCAATGACATTTAAGTCCTTAAAAGTTGTTGTCGAAAGTGTTATATTGTAATTTTTCATATTCAAATTCCTCTTTATCTTTCATAATTTTTATTTTTATCAGGGTTAAAAGTAACAGCTTTTATTTCATCACCCATTTTATAAAAGCGTTCAGGAAGCTTAAATTGCTCTGAATATCGCTTTAACTGTTCATCATTAAGGCTGCAAAAATCATCTTCACCCAAACCACATATAAAGAAATTTCCGGCAATAATATCAATCATTTCTTTCTCAACAGAATAAACAGCACGATTAAGTGGCAACCCGCATATTTTTCCTTCTTCATTGCAAACAATAGCAATTTTCTCTTCGTAAGGGTACATAGCTTCAATATTTCCGTCAACTATTTTCTGCATTTCTTTAAGAGAAGTGTCAATTTCTGCAATTTCAGCTTTTTTATTTGGCTTAACCAACACAACTTTCATAGTCTCTTTTTTTGTTTCGGGCGGTGTAAAATCAATCTTCTTAAAACATACACTATCGCAAAAATAAAAGCCGTTTTCAACAGACGGCACATTCTTATTTTTCAGGTCAATAACTTCAATTGTTTGCCCAACATATTGAGCCTGTTTAATATCATTTTGAAATTTTACAGGGTCGGTATAGTCAACTTCTTCAAACAAGGTGGGGGAGTTATAAAAACGAATTTTCCCAACTAAATCAGCACAACCACCTTTTACTTCAACAACATCCGAAACAGATAATGAATGTCCCTTAAATTTAGCAGGGTGATTAATGTTAAACATAGTGTAAACTTCCTCAAGATTTTTGCAATTAACATCGCCTTCATATACC
>QKFK01000236.1 GCA_003252195.1 Rhodospirillales bacterium | reverse complement strand
ACAAATTAAAGATATTGCAAAATTTGGAATATATGAGCTGTCGCAAAGCAATGGTGTTATATATATAGGTCATTCAGAGATTAATCCAAACGCAAAAGAAGGTGAAAAACCTATGGATTTTGTGTTAGATAGCGTGAAAATTGACAGCCTTAAAAACCGCGGAAGATAAAAGGAATTCTCTTATTTTTCAAAGATTATATGTAAAGCTCATTTTTTATAAAACCCAGCATTATATTGTTGGGTTTTTTATTGGTTAATATTTTTAGAATCTTGGTGACAAAAAGCTTATTTAATGTTAGTAATGCTCTACTCTTATTTATAAGGGGACGGAGAGTCTTTGCGGTGTGTTAAAGACATAAGCAATTGAATTTGTAACTATCTGATATTTATATCTTTTAGGTGGCAGGCAAAACATTTAAAATGAACGGAAAATTTATAATGGCTAAAACTAAAAAAGCTTCTGCAGGTTTCGTTGCTCCTGAAGCAAATGAAGATTTTGAAGCTCTTCTTAACGAATCTTTCGAACAACTCAGAGGTATCGAAGGTGAAGTTATAAAAGGTATCGTTGTTAGAATCGATAACGACAGCGCTATCGTTGATGTTGGTCTTAAATCAGAAGGCCGTATTGCACTTAAAGAATTCGGCGCTTCATCAGAAGTAGCTATCGGCGACACAATTGACGTGTTTGTTGATCGTTATGAAGATAAAGACGGTATGATTGTTCTTTCACGCGAAAAAGCTCGTCGTGAAGAAGCATGGAACGACCTTGAAAAAGCTCTTAACTCTGGCGAAAGAGTTAACGGTGTTATCTTTGGACGTGTTAAAGGCGGCTTTACAGTTGACCTTAACGGTGCAATCGCATTCTTACCTGGTTCACAAGTTGACATCAGACCAGTTAGAGATGTTACTCCTATCATGGGTTCTGCTCAACCTTTCCAAATCCTCAAAATGGATAGAGCTAGAGGCAATATCGTTGTTTCTCGCCGTGCTGTTTTGGAAGAAACAAGAGCAGAAACAAGAGCAGAAATCGTTAAAAACCTTAAAGAAGGTGAAATTCTTGACGGTGTTGTTAAAAACATTACTGATTACGGTGCATTTATTGACCTCGGTGGTGTTGACGGTCTCTTGCACGTTACAGACATTTCTTGGAAGAGAATCAACCACCCATCAGAAGCTCTTACTGTTGGTCAAACAGTTAAAGTACAAATCGTACGCTTTAACGAAGAAACACAACGTATTTCTTTGGGTATGAAACAATTAGAAGAAGATCCATGGAAAGATGTTGAAGCTAAATACCAAGTAAATAGCACACTTAAAGGTAATGTAACTAACATTACTGATTACGGTGCATTTGTTGAGTTAGAAGCTGGTGTTGAAGGTTTGGTTCACGTTTCAGAAATGAGCTGGACTCGCAAAAACGTACACCCAGGTAAAATTGTTTCTACTTCACAAGAAGTTGAAGTTATGGTTCTTGAAGTTGACTCACAAAAACGTCGTATTTCTTTGGGTATTAAGCAATGTTCTCAAAACCCATGGAAAGAATTCCAAGAGAAACATAAAGTTGGCGAAATCATCGAAGGCGAAATCAAAAACATTACTGAATTCGGTTTGTTTGTTGGTCTTGATGGCGACATCGACGGTATGGTTCACTTCTCTGACCTTGATTGGGAAAAATCAGGCGAAGAAGCTGTGAAAGAATACAAAAAAGGCGATGTTGTAAAAGCTAAAGTTCTTGATATCGACGTAGAGAAAGAAAGAATTTCTCTTGGTATTAAACAACTTAGCGAAGACCCATTTGCTGGTGCTGCAACTTTGAAAAAAGGCGAAATCGTAACTTGTGTAATTAAAGAAGTTACAGATAAAGGCTTAGAAGTTGAAATTGATGGTGCTAGCGGTTTCATTCGCAAAGCTGACTTGTCAAAAGACAAAGCAGAGCAAAACCCAGAAAGATTTGCTGTTGGTGAAAAACTCGATGCTAAAATTGCTAGCGTTGATTCTAAGAGCCGCAAGCTTACACTTTCTGTTAAAGCTCTTGAAATTGATGAAGAAAAGAAAGCTCTTTCTGAGTACGGTTCAACCGATTCAGGCGCTTCTTTGGGTGATATTTTGGGCGCAGCTATTGCTCAAAAGAAAGAAGAAGATAAAGCTTCTTAATCCTAAAGCTTCATTGCTTGACTATAAGGCGACCCCGTTATTTGGCGGGGTCGTTTTTTATTGGCTAATAGCTGTTTGGCTACTAATTATTGATTAAAAGGGAGTTGTCTATGCACCGTTATCGTGCATGCATAAGACAATCGCAATTTATCGATTAACTATATGGTTGTTTTTTAAGTGATTTAATTATAAAATGTAACTCTGTACAGTTTAATTCTGGGGGTATATATAAATGACTAGGTCTGAATTGATTGAAAAAATTGCTGAACGCAATCCTAACCTTTCTCTAAAAGATGTTGAAAAGATTGTAGCTACAGTCTTTGATGAAATAACAGATGCTTTGGCAAGTGGTGATAGAGTAGAGCTTCGTGGTTTTGGTGCTTTTTCAACCAAACAAAGAAAGCCTAGAGAAGGAAGAAACCCACGTACTGGTGAAAGCGTAACAGTTGATTCTAAAGTTGTTCCATACTTTAAAACTGGTAAAAAACTTCGCGATATGTTGAATCAGTAAAAATATAAAAGGCATTCGTTTTGAAAATACGTAATCTTCTTTTTAGCGTGCCAGTGGCATTGCTCTTGGCATTGTTTGCGGTGTCTAACCGCAGTTTGGTGCTGGTTGACTTGTGGCCTTTGCCATATGAGGTTGAAACATCTGTTGCTACAGTTACTCTTATTGGTTTGGCGGTAGGTTTTTTCCTTGGTGGTATGTTTGTGTGGCTTGGTGATGGCAAGGTTAGAAAAGAGCTTCGCAAGCACCGCAAAAAAGGCTCAAAACTAGAAGAAGAGAATAGCAAGCTTAATAAAGAAGTGACACGACTTGATAATGTTGCAACCGAGCTTAAAAAAGCTGTTGATTTAAGAAATGAAGAAGAGAAAAGCGCAAATCAAGCAAATAAAAAATCTTTAATGCAGCGTTTTATGAGCCTTGTAAAGCAATAAGCAAATTTATTAATTTTTATAAAAGCCCTAGATTCTGGGGCTTTTTTTATGATAGTAGCGTAATGAAACAAAAGTTTATGAGGTTAAACCCTATAATGACAAGAATTGTACTTGAGAAGCTATTATAAAGGTATATTATAGCTAAAAGCTCGTAATTTTGGTTGTATCAAAGTGATATAATGAATATTGACGAAGGCTAGTTTTTGCCATATATTGCACAAGTTAAAAACAAACTTTAGGAAAACAACAATATGAATTGGTTAACAAATTTTGTCCGCCCTAAAATCAATAAAATGGTTAATCCACGTGAGATACCAGATAACCTTTGGGTAAAATGTCCTGCCTGCGAAAACATGATTTTCCGCAGAGAGTTAGAGCAAAATGATAAAGTTTGTCATCATTGTGGCCACCACATGCGTTTAGACGCTAAAGAAAGATTGGCTATGATGTTTGATAATGGTGAATATCAACGTGTTGAGCTCCCTGAGCCTCCTAAAGATCCTCTCAAATTTAAAGATTTGAAAAAATATTCAGATAGAATTAAAGACGCTCGTAAAAAGACAGAAGAAGAAGATGCTATTATTGTAGCTCACGGAACAATGGGTGGAATGCCTGTCGTTATTGCTGCTTTTGACTTTACCTTTATGGGTGGATCAATGGGTATGGCTGTTGGTGAAGGTATTGTAACAGCTGCTGAGCTCGCTATTTTGCAAGACGCTCCATTGATTACTGTAACATCATCTGGTGGTGCTAGAATGCAAGAAGGTATTTTATCTTTAATGCAAATGGCTAGAACAACGGTTGCTGTTGATAGAGTTAAAGAAAAAGGCTTACCTTATATTTCTGTTCTTGCAGACCCAACAACAGGTGGTGTAACCGCTTCTTTTGCTATGCTTGGTGATATTCACGTAGCTGAAAAAGGTTGTATCATTGGCTTTGCTGGTGCTCGTGTTATTGAGCAAACTATTCGCCAAACTCTTCCAGAAGGCTTCCAAAAGGCTGAATATTTGCGTGAACATGGTATGGTAGATATCGTTGTAACTCGTAAAGAGTTGCGTCCAGAATTGGTTAAAGTGATTAGCATTTTACGCAACACTAAACCTGCTGCTACTTTGCTCACTTTAGATAAAGGCAAATAATCTTTATAAAATAAGGAATTATAAGATGTTGCAGGAGGTTAATTCTGCGGATATTTTGTCGCGCTTACAGCAATTACACCCTAAAGTTATCGATTTATCTTTAGACAGGATAAAAAGCCTACTTAATAAATTAGGGAATCCGCAAGACAATCTTCCTCCAGCAATCCACGTTGCGGGCACTAATGGTAAGGGCTCGACCATTGCTTTTATGCGCGGAATTCTTGAGGCTAATGGGTATAAAGTTCACGGCTATATTTCCCCGCATTTAGTGCGTTTTAATGAGCGTATTCGCTTGAGTGGTGAGCTAATTTCAGATGCATATTTAACAGACTTGTTGCAAGAAGTTGAAAGAGTGAATGGTGGAGAGCCGATTACATTCTTTGAAATCACTACAGTGGTTGCGTTTTTAGCTTTTTCTCGCATTAAGGCAGATTTTTTGTTGTTAGAAACAGGCTTAGGCGGACGTCTTGATGCTACAAATGTAATAAAAAGTCCGATTGCGACAGTTATAACCCCTATTTCGCTAGATCATGAATCATATTTAGGTGACACAATAGCGCAGATAGCCTATGAAAAAGCCTGTATTATGAAGCAAGGCTCGGTTTGTATCTTAGCCCCACAAGAGGCAGAAGCGCAGGCAGTGTTTAGAGATTATGCTATCAAGATAGGCTCTGAATTGCTTGAATATGGCAAAAACTGGGGTGTTAATATAGCCTCTAATCAAGCTATAAACCATTTTTATAATGGTGTTAGCGCTGAATATCCACGTCCTTCTTTAAAAGGCAATCATCAAGCCTATAATTTAGGGCTTGCTTTAACCGCGCTAAAAACAATCCGTGAGCGTAATAACAATATAAATCTTGATATATCAAACACATGCAAAGCTATTAAAGAAGTTTCTTGGGCAGGAAGATTGCAAAAGATAGAAAAGGGCTTGCTCTATAATATATTAGATAAATCAACCGAGTTGTTTATTGATGGCGGGCATAACCCTGGGGCAGGAGAGGTTTTAGAGCCGATTTTGCGTGAATGGGCAGCAGAAAAGCCATTATATGTTATATGTGGCATGCTTAAAACAAAAGATGCTGGTGGTTTTTTACGTCATGTGGTTAACTTTTCTAAAGAGATTTATACAGTTGAAGTACCTCACAATGAAGTTTCATTCTCGGCTCAAGAACTTGCAGAAATATCCAGCAAAACAGCACCACATAAGCCTGTAAAAGCTTTTAAAAATGTTAAAGAGGCGCTTGCAGCATTATCATCATGCAAAAATGCACGTATTTTAATTTGTGGTTCGCTTTATTTGCTAGGTTCTTTCCTTGGTGAGAATCAAACTTTTCCTGAATAAATTAAATGTTTTTTATATAATTAGCGGTATCATGGCAAAAAAGCTTTAAGAGGTTTTAATGCGTTTTGTTGCCAGTATATTATGCATATTGATGCTTGCGAGCTGTGGTAAAAAGCCCGTAAATGAATATAAGCGAAGCGAGCTCGCTCCGGTTCAACTTGCATATGTAGATTTTAGAATTCAACGTGGCAGAACCGCAAATTATTGGGGAACAAACGTTGGTAAATATAACTTTTCTCTATCTTGCACCAGAAGAGAAAGAGGCAAAGAGCTAACCTTAAACACCCCTAATATTATGAAAACAGACATGCGTTTCTTTGAGAATGCATTTGAAGTTTTAAATGATGATTACCCAATTGTTATAGCTCCAACCAATCGTTATTATACTTACTCTGATAAAATTGAAACCCCAGAATATCTCTTAACCGCAGAAATCAAGGGCTTGTACCTTAATGTGTGTGATAATTATAACTGGCGTAGCAGAGATTATAAAAACACCCGAACAGGCTCTGCTGAAATAACGGTTGAATGGCGTTTGATGGATATTGCTAAGCACCATCTTTTTTGGAAAGAAAAAACCACAGGTAATAGTGAAATTGTTGATGGCGTGGTTAATGGCGAAACAGAGTTGGTCGAAAAAGCTTTTTCTGACGCATTGCGCCGAGCAACGTTCTTGCCAGGGTTTAGAGATACATTAACCGATAGAATTCCATATGCAGACTTAAAAAGAATGCAAAGAGAGCTAGAGGATATTAATAAAGCCCATATAGCAGTAAGAACCAAAGCATATGAAAAATATTATCAAGAGAAGAAAAAAGAAGAAGCAAAGAAAAAAGCTATAGAAGATAAGAAAAAGGCTGAGGAAGAAGCTAAGGCAAAAGCACTCGCCGATGCTAAGGCTGTAGAGGAAGCAGCCAAAAAAGCCGCTGAAGAAGCAGCAAAAGCTGCGGCAGCAGGGACTACAATTGCAGATGGTTCTAACTCTGGCAAAAGCACAGAAAATGGCGGAGATACCAGCGGTAAAACAGCCGAAGATGGTGGCAGTTCTGGAACTAAAACAGCAGAAGTTGATAAAGATGCATTGCCATATGGCGGATGGGAAGGGATTGCTAGCGATAAGAACCCTCCTTTCTTAGGCGATATTATAATTGATAATGTTCTTCCTTATGAAAAACTCACTGCTGCGAATTTATATAAGGTTAGAGCCAGTGTGGTCGGAGTTGCTAATATCGAACAAGTTATGGGTTCTGGTTTAATCATTTCACCAGATTATGTGTTAACAGCCAATGGTTTGGTAGCAAATGGCGAGAATAAAAACGTGGCTATGAATACTATTAATAACCGTGAATTATATGGCGCGCCTATCAGACGCCACATTAAAAGAGATGCGGCTATTGTTAAGCTTGATGAAAAAACAGAATTTAGCCCACTTCCATTGCGTTTAGACTTACCAGAAATCGGCGAAGAAGTGTTTATAGCCCTTGGTGCGCCGACTAAAAAGACAGGCGAAGGCTACTTAGATGATTATGGCAGAGTTAAAGGCTATCGTTATACCGAAGGTGGCGCAGAGATTGTGATTGATACAGATGTGCAACGAAACACTCTAGGTGGCGCATTGATTGATAAAAAAGGTAACATTTTAGGTATGGCTCATGCAGGTGAAAAACTAATACCACAAAATGAAGATTACTTTATCCCAATTGCAGAGGCCTTTAAGACGCTTAATGTACGCATTCGTGGGCGTGAATTTCCACCCGTTAAAAAAGATATCAAATATATTGAAGATGCTACCAAAACAGACGAGAAATATGAGGCGCTTAGCACAAGCATAGAGCCTGAAAAACCCATCGCACCAACTAAAGAAGAAGCTGTAGAAATAGAAAGCAATGTCTCTAAAGACGACTTGGTAAAGTAGAAAAGATGAATTTTAATAAAGAAATTAAAGGGGACAACTTTGTTTTAAAAGTAGCAGATGTTTCTTATGCTTTGCAACTATCTGAATTAGTTAAAAACAACCAAAAAGAACTTAAGTATATTGATTTTACACAATCTTTAATAACAGAAGAAAAGGCAAAATCAGCGATTCTATCAATGCAAGATAGATGGAAAAATAAAGAGCAATATTGTTTTTTCATTTTTTCTGACAATTGTCTTAAAGGATATGTTGCTATAAAAGTCCGCTACGGAGATGTGGTCGCAGAATTAAGTTATTACCTTGATAAAGCTTCTTGTGGTAAAGGGTACATTACAAGGGCGATAATGCTTTTAGAAAAGATTTTTTATGAGCAAAAAGGGCACAGGTTAGAAATTTTTTGTAATGCAGAAAACAGTAAATCTATAGCAGTTGCAAAGAGGCTTGGCTTTTGCTTAGACGGCACATTAAGGGAATACGAGTTAAGAGACAATAAGTTCGACGATGTACTTGTTTTTTCAAAACTAAGCACAGATTAAACAACAAGCAGTAGCTAAGCCGAAACTTCTGCAACTTCTTGAAAGCTGAGCAGGAAGTTGTTAATTTCGCTCATATTGCTTTGCCAGTTTCTATATACATCACTTACGCTATCAAAATGAGCTTGAGCCTCGGCTAAGGCTGATTGATAATTAGCATCAATATTATAGTTTTTATACCATGCTTTAGCAAACTCACGGTTTGTTGGCGAGGTTGCCTCGTCATAAGCTTTAATATCGAGGTTATAATATTCTTGAGATAAGGCAATTTTCACCTCTTTAGTTAAATAATCTATCCTTTTTTGCCCAGTTAACCCCATATCGTTGGCTTTTTGAGCAATATCTTGTAGGTCATCAGCCCCGTTTGAAGTGACTAGAGAGCCATCGGCATTGATATAAGCATATAATGTTCCATCGCTTGAAAAAGTAGCTCTTACGTTAGAAGAACTGTCGGGGTTATTTGCTTTTAACATATCTAAATGCTTTTTAGCAGGCTCGATGCTGTCTTCATAAAAATCACCAATTTGTTGTTGTAGCTCTAGCCATTTATCAAAGCTAACTAAAGACTTTTCTGCGGTTTCAGCGGTTAAAAGAGGTTTTGCGGTTAAGGTTTCACCGTCTTCATTAACAAATGAAATCTCTCGCTATCACGCTCTTTTAAGGTTTCAATAAGCTCAGACTTTTTATTTTCGTAATATTTTTCTAAGCCAGAACGCATAGATGGGTCTGAAAAAATAGAATTACTTACCTGCATGTCTCGTACTCCTTAAATTTTGCTCATAAAAATACATGCAAATAATAAGCCAAACCTAATTTAAGGGTTTGAACAAAAGTCATATACTATGGGTGGAAACAAATACAAGACTCAATAAAACAGCAGGGTTGGGACTAAATATGCATTGTTAGTGCATTGATGTATTAGAGAATAAATTTAGGAGTATAACACCTGAAATGATGAGGGTTCGAACAAGCCAATAAAAAATCCGCTATAAAGCGGATTAAAAAAGCAATGGTGGAGCTGAGGGGAATCGAACCCCTGGCCTCTTGAATGCCATTCAAGCGCTCTCCCAACTGAGCTACAGCCCCTTTTTGCAAAAGGATTTTCAAAAGATATGGGGATTTTATATTTTTTGCAAGAAATTTTTATAAGCCATATTAAAAACATAAACGGCTTTTTGCGTATGAATTATATTAACTAATTGAAAATAAAGTGTTTTTTCCTAGTGTTTGTAAAAGATAATCAGTCCATAAACAAACAATATCGCAAACGCAACAATATAAAATTATTTTAGTAAATACAAATAGTTAGGCAATATTACTCGTCTTTGGGCATGCAATAAATATCAAGCCTGTGACCAACGATGCGTAGGTTAAACTTTTTCGCGATTTCTTCTTGAATGGCCTCTAAAGCTTCGTCTGAAAACTCCATAACTTCACCAGTTTTCATATTAATAATATGATCATGGTGGTCATCGGTTGCTTCTTCATATCTGGCAAAACCTTCGCCAAAGTCGTGTTTTTCAATGATGCCAGCTTCTTCTAATGAGCGAATTGTACGATAAACAGTCGCAATACTAACCTTTGCATCTAATGCTTGAGCTCTTTTAAATACTTCTTCAACATTAGGGTGATCTTTAGCGTCTGTGATAACTTCGGCAATGGTTTGTCTTTGCCCAGTCATTTTCATGCCAAGTTCTTTACACTTCTCTATAATACGATTGTTCATTTTATTGTCCTAATTTATTAAGATTTGTATTTATATAAAATAATATTAGTTTATATCAAGCTTTTGTTTAAATTTTATTGATTAATAGAAATAGATACGTCTGGTGGGCGAATATAAATTGGATTTGGATAAAAATCTTTAGGGTTAGCCGATATTTTATCTTTGTTTTTGCCAAATTCGGCATAGGCTAATTCGGCAATAATCTCTGGTTTTGGTATTATAGCTGTCTCGCTTACTAATTTAACATTTGCAGGCAATTCAAATTCAAAATGCTTTGATGCATCACCAAATATAACGGTTTCTAAATCGCCAGCTAAGGCAATAATTTCAGCTGGAGAGGCTGATTTTTCAGAGCTTTTTGCTTTTCTGTCATTATCAAAGACTTGATAATATAAGTCAGCACGTTTGCTTTCTTGGGCGATAATTAATTGCTCTGTTTTAACATATGCTTTTGCTTGTTCGGCAAACACCTGCAAGGTAGAAACACCAATAACAGGAACATTGCTCGCAAGGGATAACGCTCTGGCAGTGGCAAGCGAGGCTCTAATGCCTGTAAAAGAGCCTGGTCCTTTTGTAACGGCGATTAAGTCAATATCTTTAAAAACCAGCCCATTGTCTTTTAGCATAATATCAATCTCGGGGATTAATAATTCGGCTTGCCCTCTTTCCATTAGCTCGCTTTTTTGAACCATAACAGCTCCATCTTGCCATAAGCAAATAGAGCAAGCATTACAAGAGGTGTCAAAAGCTAAAACAATCATATTATTACCCGTTTTTTTGTTTGTATCATCTAACTTAATTCTTATTTACTCTAAAAGAAAGGATTTATGAAGAGCTTTCTTTTATCTCTTGTTTTTTATAATATAAACATGCATTCTTTAATATGTTTTTTAATGATTGGCTATTAATGAAAAAAAGAAACATAATATTTTTATTAGTTTATTTGCTTGCTACAAAACCAGCGTATGCTTACACAGAAAAAGCGTTTGTGTGGGCAATGTTTGAGGTCGCTCCAATGTTTTGGAGTGGGGTTGCAAGCTTATTTACTTTATTAATTATTGCCATATTCTTTTTGGTTTTTCGTATTTATAAATATAAAAAACGTATTGTGTCTTTAAGGTTTGATAGAGACCGTTATGCAGAAGTTTTAGCCTCTGCAAGAGATGGTTATTATGCTTGGATATACGAGCCATATAAAGAAGTTAGAGAAAAATGCTCGCGTCGTTTGGCGGTACTTTTGGGGCTTTATTTAGGAACCAAATCATCATTTGATGATTTTTTGAACTGCTTTGCTAAAGAAGATCAAGCCGAAATCAGTGATAAGATAAAAAAACTCAGAGAAAGTGGTAAAAAGTTTGAAGAAAGTTATATGCTTCCTTCTCGTGAGCGCTATGTAAAATTAATGGGTTCAACCATTACGAATGAATTTGGCGAAACAGTTTGTGATGTTGTGTGGGTGCGCGATACAACCGAAGAAGAAGAGCATATTGATGAACTTTCATTTGAGCTAAACTTTACCCGTAAGCGTGCCATGATTATGGAAAAAGCGTTAGACACCTGCCCATATCCAGCATGGGTTAGAGATAAAGATTTAACAATTATATATTGTAACGAGTTATATTCAAAAGCGGTTGAAGCCCCCAATGTTGAAGTAGTTATATCAGAGGGTAGAGAGCTGGCAGAAGGAACGGCAGCTAAAGAGATGCGTTCACTTGCATCGCTTGCTAGAGCTACAAACACACCAAAATCTGAGCGTAAGCACATTGTAATTGAAGGCGCAAGACGCTTTTTAGAAATAACTGAGACACCATTTGAGGTTCCTGCTTTTGATTCAGGAAAACTAACCAGAGAAACCTATACTCTTGGTACATCTGTAGATATTACAGAAGTTGAAGACGGAGAAAGAAAACTCAAGCTTCATTTTGATGCCAATGCTAGAGTTCTAGAAGCCTTGGGTTGTGGCGTTGCGGTGTTTGATAAAGCAACTAATTTGGTCTTTTATAATAAGCCATTTTTAGATTTATGGGGAATTAGTCACGCGTTTGCCGCAACAACCCCAAGCTATAGTATGGTATTAGACGATTTGCGCGACAGACGTAAA
>QKFK01000103.1 GCA_003252195.1 Rhodospirillales bacterium | reverse complement strand
CCCTCAAATTTTTGTTCCATAAGCTTTTCTATACGTTTCTTATGGTATAGAGTTTGTGCGCTAGGCTTGTTTTCTTCCTTAGGTGCTGCCTCAGTTTTAACAGGCTCTTGAACAGGCGTTTCATTTTCAGCCTTTTCATTTGCAGGAACAGTGTTTTCCTCACTATCTGCAGAAACATTCTCATTAGCTTCAACCGTATTAATCGCAGGCTCTTCTAATTTTAGAGAATTTTTTATTGCCCACTGCCTAACTGAATTGTTTAATTTAGATAAATCGTAACCCTTGAACTGCAAATAAGTTAGCCCGCCAAAAACCACAATCACCAGCACAGCAATAGTTGCGCTTATTCTTTTTATAATTGTTTCAAGTTTCATAATTTTTCCCACTTACATAAAACGCACAAAAGACTAAAGATAATATATGACTAAAAGAGTATCATTTTCAAGTTATGAATAGATTTTTTAATTTTAAGAAAAATTTCTTATAAGCTTTTCCATAGTTGCTCGCAAATTTTCATCTTCTGGCAAAATAGACTCATCTATATTCACATCAACCTTCTTTGGGCTTGTTTTGCTAATTTTAGGAGTTTTTTTTATAAACTGGCATTGCTTCATAGAAATTTTTGCAATTGCACTATAACCAAAAAAACTATTTATTTTTTCAATGATATATTTCTCTTTATGCTGTAGCTCTAATGCGACACCTCCAGCTTCTACCTCGACATGGAGCGTTCCATTATCTTTTTTTCCTCTTGAAAAAGCTATGCGAACAGGAACAACCTTCTCAGCCAGAGTCTCACCAACGATACTTTCCCATTTTGTTATTATATCAGTTTCGACAAAACCTTTTTTACCCAAAATTGGTGAAGCAAACTTGCTAGCAATAGAGCCTAGCGAGCCAATTTTATTTAATCTTTTTTCATTTGCTTCTTCCAATTTTAATATCCTTAACCATCTATATATGTAGCGCATATTTTATAATTGTCATTTTAGTGTATTTATAATAAATTACTATCAATGTTTCTTCTTTTTTAAGGAAAGTATATGTCTAGATCATTTCACTCTGAGAAAAAAACACCCACTATTGTAGAAAACACACAATCATCACAAATATTAACATCAGATGACACGTTGCTAGGCTTATTAGTTGAGATTAAACAAGATATTGGGCTTATCAAACGCAACATCATCCCTGCTGATAGTGGCGAAACCACATTAAATGATGTAGAAATTAAAAAATTAGAAAAGCAAAAAGAAGAACTCAACAAAAAGAAAGAAGAAATCGAGCGTCTTCAAATAGAATTACAAGCTTTATCAAATTCTATTCAACAAACAAAGTCAGAAATTGCAGCTCTTACTCCAGTTACAGAAGACGACGGACTTAACGCCGTAACAAACGAGTTAGATGCTATTGTTGCCTCAACTGAATATGCAACAGAAAATATTTTGTCATGTTCAGAAAAAATAGATTCATTAGCTGATGCAATCGCTAAACAAGCAGGTGGAAACACTAGCATTATTCATAACACCGAAGAAATAATGGAAGAAGTGGTTAAAATATACGAATCATGTAACTTCCAAGATTTAACAGGACAGAGAATTACCAAAGCTGTAAATGCTCTAAAATTTGTTGAAGAAAAAGTTGAAAAAATGATTAGCATTTGGGGCGAAGAAACCATTGCAGAATTGGCTGAGAAAACCAAAGAGAAGCGCACAGATGATGCAAGATTGCTCAATGGCCCAAGCGCAGAAGGAAAAAGCATCAACCAAAGTGAAATCGATTTACTTTTCGATTAATCTTAAACACGGCAACACAATAAAAAACACCCGCTACTTGCGGGTGTTTTTTATTTTCATCAAAGCTACTCATCTGCCTCTATTTTTTCAGCGATAAGCCCTTTGCTACCTTCACCTGTCAGAACCCTTACCCTTTGCCCTGGCTTAACAAATTTTATACCAGATCTTGCAAGCGTTCTCCTGCTTATATAAATGTCTCCTAAACCATTGTCTGTTTCAACAAAGCCAAAACCATCTTTATTGTTAAAAAACTTTATAAAACCCTCTAATGGCTTTTGCTCAATTGATGATGATCCATCTTTTTCAACCTCGACAAGTTTTTTTACACTAGGACCTCTTTCACCAGGACCAACCTCGCAAACAACCCTAGCCCCTTGTTTGAGGCTATATATTGAAGATTCTCTTAAGGTGCTGATATGCAAGAACGCATCTTCTTTAGTATCATCCAATTCTACAAAACCAAAACCTTTGTCTTGATTAAACCACTTAACGGTTGCAGAAACTGTTCTCAAATTGCCCTCTGGCAATAAATCTGAACCATCATTCATATCGTACTCTCCCGCAAAATTACTATATGTTCAATTATAATTTTTGCGGAAGTTAAAAGTAAACCTGCCTTATAGTATTAGGAAAAATCAAACAGTTAGATACATATATAAATGGTTATTGTTGCTATTAATTATCTAGCAAAACCAAGCATTCTAGAGATATATCGATTCAATATAGTTAAACAAAAATTTATCACCAAGCTATAGGTAATATTTCATGATATATACTTTAGTTTTAGGGCGCACCGACCGAATCAATGCGCCCCAAAGCAAAAACACAATAAAATCAACTAGCAATAACCATAACCATCATCTCTATCTCTACCTCTATTAAGAGCCATCTCTTGCTCTTTAGTTAGCGAGCGACGCAGTTCATATTGCTCAACTTTTGCTTTAATCATTACCTCTCGCCCTCTTTGCAACAGAGAATCTATCTGTAATGTAGCAGCACGTTCCGTATTCACATTAATATTGCGATGTCCAATGTCTTCGCCCATTCTGGCATAAGCCATAATATCATGAACTTCTATACCCATTTTTCTTAATAGCTCTTCTCCTCTTGGAGTTAAGCGAATACCGTTATTGATATCATGAACTTCTTTAACCATATGTGACACACGGCTTAATTGATGTGCCGTTCTGTGCATTTCTCGCAAAGCATCTTCACGTGATGCCCCCATATCTAAATGCTTTTGCACATGCTCCATTAATTTTTGTTCTGAAGGTCTTAAAGCTTCGTTTTGACCAATATGTTCAGCGACCTGCTCTCTTATAGCGGCGTTGCGCTGAGCAACTTTATGAGCTTCTCTAACACCTAAAGCAATCATGGTTGTGTGTAGCAATCCTTTTGAAGCCTGCTTAGCACGCAATTTAGGATTATGCTTAACCAAGGCTTTAGCATGCCCGCGCTCTATCATCTTTTCTTGTTTATGCTGAATCGTAACAGTATCGTGTTTTACTCTTTTATAAGAACCACGATCTAACTTTGACAAAGCTTTGCTTTCTTTATTAAAAGCATCAATAGAGCGAGTACGAGTTACACCTTTACGCGACACTTTTTCAAAGTTCTTAACTAATAATTTCGCGCCTTTTTCTAATCCGTATTTTTCAACGGCTTCAACAAATTTATCAGATATTTTTTCAGCTCTTTTATGACCAAGGGCCTTATCCAAGCTACGAGACATAGCTCTCTTTACATCTTTCGCTTTATCTTTATTTACAAGGCTATCGCTTTTAACTTTAGCATAATTATTTTCTTCTGCAATTTGCACAACGAGTTGCTCAAGCACAGGAGTATTCTCGGTCATTGTATGACCCATGGCTTTAACCTGTGTTTCTAAATGTTTATATCTTGAGCCCAGAGAGACAACTCTTCCTGCAATTTTATCATCGAGCACACCATAATGCTCTTGCTGAGTATTTTCCCCTCTATAATATCTTTCATAAGCTGGCATAACACGCCTCACATCGTTGTAAGAATAATTACTAATTACATAATAACAGGTTTTTTTGAAATTTGTAGCATTTTAGCGAAAATAATCATTATTTTATGTAATTTAACCACCAAACACATAAATATATTAGACAAAATAAAGCAAAACAACCGAGTCACAAAACATAAGAAAATAAACATATAAAATTGTTAGATAAGATTTTTTTATATTACAACACAACTATCCACTTTATCATTCTTGCACTCAATAATAATTACAAGAAATAAACGATAAGTAAATTTCATTAAAACAATCTGTCATATTATTTATGAGAATCAATATAAAGAAAATATGAGTAAAATTATAACAGACATAATAGCATCTGAATTTTAAGCTAATTTAGATTGGATTTTTATGTGATTGACAATATGCCAAAAACATTTTTTAACCGAATGTACGAATAGTACATAAACAGTAAAAACACGCCTTAAATACGCAGTAATAGTTCATAAAAAATATTAGAAAAGATCTTCGATAAAAAGATAAATAGCTTCTGCAAATGTTGGAAAATTCCCCGTAACAGACATATCGTGCCTATCTAAAACTTGATAGTTATTCTGCCGAGAATTGTATGTAAAAATTTCTTCAGAAGCGCGCCCCAACACAAGAGATCCCCTCATTCTTTCATCGCCTAAAAAAGTCATATTTATATCAACCACGCTTGGCAAAGTATAACCTTTTTCAGGGCGTTCATTCCCAGAGGCTCCGTATAATTCAACCCCATTCCAGACTAAACCATTTGTTTTTCTTAGCATCTCAACATAATGACTGGGAATAGGTGGAATATGATTCGTTGTTAAGACTGATGTAGCATATCTAATATCGCGATCACTAGCAGGCGCAAACGTTAAAGCACCATCTTCTTCCAAAGTTTTTATAATTCGGTTCATCATTAGCGGTTATTCCCTGCTTTATAACTCACATTAGGGAAAGTATTTTTGATAAATTCAGAATAAACAGGGTCATCAGCTTCTTTACCACCAGAACCTGAAATCTCTCCTGATATATTAGGGTTATAAACCTTTACATCTGGTATTGGTATATATATGTGTCGAGGCTTTTGCCCCATTCTGTAACGCATAAATTGCAAATCAATAAACTTGTGCAAATCCTCATGATATGGATGAGTTTGCATTAAACAGAGATTAGAAAAGTCGTTGGAGCCAGAATAATCTAATGGCAATTTCTGATGAACATTAAAATTCTCAGGAGCTCTACCTTTTTTTAGTTTCTTTATACCTTCGTCATCTATTCCAACGGATCGGCATTCTTCTTCATGGTTATAACCAACAAATTTAAGAAAATCTCTACGAGCGCGTTTAAATGCTTTGCGCATTTCCATCTTCCATCGAGGATCTTGCGGAATATACTGAGCCTCATACAAATCCATATTAGGCAAAGAAAATTGCTCAAAATGCCACTTCCAAACCTCTGGACCATCATCGATAACCATAGTATCTGCTGGCCTCATTGGCTGAGGAGCAACATATGGGGTAGCAGGATAACCAGAAAACATTGGCGAAGCTGGATATGAATTATAAACTCCCCCAAGCCCATATTGAGACGGAGGCTGACGATTTACATTATTGTATGGATTAGTCTGAATATACGGATTATTTTGCGAGCTAATGTTAGAATGAGGCGCGTTACTAGAATAAGGAGAACCATCTTGTACAGACGTTCTTCTAACCCGTCTCATATTGTTCTGACCCCCGCCGGAGCCTGACCAATCCCAACCAGACAAACAAGCACCTCTTAATTATTAACAGCACACAACACCCTCAAACATCAAGGGCATACAAAGGTTTAAAAGACAAACAAAAACCTATATAGTCATGATACTATACTTTTACAATGATTCATACAGATAAAATCCGAGATAAAACTATCTATTATATTAACCAAAACAAACATACAAACAATTGCTAGGAACAAATAGATTAGAAGCTACTTTTCTTCATCTTCCCACTCTTCATACTCATCATCATCGTCTTCATACTCATATTCGTCATCATCAGACTCAGAATTATCATCATCTTCATATTCCCAATCGTCATCATCCCAATCTTCGATGTCGTCGATTTCACTCTCATCTACATCATCTTCCCAATCTTCGGTTTCAATACCTAGGGCGGCCAACATATCATCACTAACTTCTTCACGTTGAGCTACAATCCAGTCAGGAACAGAAGGTGCAGGAGGCATTTTTGTTTTAGCTAACATATCTTTATCAAGATAGTAACGAGGAGCGTCTGCCATAATTGGACGATTAATATAACCTTGCATAACAACAACCTGTTTCAAAGCAGGCAAGCTGAGCAATGTTGAAGCACCAACAACAGATGTTGCCTGCAAAGAACGAGACACACTCTTTGAAAAAGGAGTTGCATTCTTTGTAAAACCTTCTGTTCTTGAATAAGAGGCGACCTCAACAGTACGTGTACCAATCATTTTTTCAAAACGTTGCGCGGTTTGCTCATTATTCTGAGGAAGAATAATTTTACAAGCTGTTGTAGAAATAATTGTCTCTAAGTCGTCTTTACCATATTGACCAGAAATCTGTCCCAAATCTTGTCCGATAAGAAGGTATGAAACTTTTTGACCACGACCAACCGCAGGACCGTCTTTAACAGCGTTAAGCTTAGGCATTTGAGGAAACTCATCGAGCACAAATAACGTTGGACAAGGACCCATTTTACCCTCTGCCTTATTGGTAAAATTAGGTGGGTTAGCAATAAGATAACCAGACATAAGCTCAACGAAAGTACCCGTAATAATATTCAACGCACGAGCATCAACTTGGTTAACAGATAAATAAACAGAAATTGGCTTCCACTCCCCAGTAACAGGGTCTTTCATTCCGCGCAAATCTCTAAAACGCAAATCACTTATTTTTGTACGAGAAATAACCGCAGAGTTTTTGAAAATACCAATACCAGTTAAAGCAGTTGACAAAATAGAACCACGCTCTTTATCTGGAGTACCAGATAGTTGGTTTAATTCAACCACCGAACGCTGAGCATAGCCATATTTACGGCATTCATCAACAGCATCATCAAGCAAGTCACGCATAGGATCAGCCAGAGAAGCCATCTGATCGCCCTCTTCTGTACGACGCTTAATATCAGCAGCTTGAGCCATCTGAGCTTCTGTCAACCATTCCAAAATCATCGCGATACAAGGCTCTGCACCTACCCAACGCTGAGGCAACAAGCTCCAAGTTCCAATTGGAACATAATTATCAATATTTAATTTGTTATCACGCAAGTTCTGAAGAGCCATAGCAGCTTCTTGATCTTGCATGTCCATATAATAACCTTCTAGAACTTGTCTATCTTCGTCATCAAGGTCACCCTCATATAACTTGGCAACAAAATAATCGTTTGCTCTTGCTCTTTCACACTTACAAGCCACAAAGTGAATAAAACCAGACAATGCGTTACGACCTGTTTTCGCCCAGTGAGGGTCAGCACCACCTTTTGGTTCTTCCACCAAAATAGACACCATACTATCTACATACATATCGCGTTCTGGACCCATTGGAGGCATAGCATTTGGAGAAAGAGGATTCCAGCTAGGATAATAAATACCCTCTGATGGCTTATCTTCAGCACCCCAGTTAATAACGAACACTGGACCTTCGGTAGCTCTATAACCAGAGGTATTAAAACAAAGCTCTGGTTTAGGGTCATTAATAATTAAGCTTATGCCAGGTGAGTGCAAAATTGTTGGCACCACAACACCAACTGTCTTACCTGTACCAGGAGGGGCGCAGACCAGAACAGATAGTGTTTCAGGCAACATAAGAAGTTTACCCTTGAATTTTCCTAACACAACAACAAAACCCGTTAAAAGTTTCATTGCTTGAATATCTTTTAATTCTGCTAATCGGCCACTACCATGAATAGTTGACATAAATTGATAAGGGTTCAACATAAAACCCATAATTAAAGAGAAAATGAATAAGAACAGCGGCATAACAGGAATCCATAAAGTAACTTTAAAGTCACCTGAATAACTCCACATTTGCTTAATCCAGTGCCAGTATCTATCAATCAAATAATCTGGACGTACGAGCACTATCTTAATGTATTTCATTGAAGCATCTAAAGTTTCTTTAGATATTCCTCTGCCAACAATATTTGCTAATGGCATAGCAAGTATCAGCGCAATAAAGCCAATCAGCATGGCTACACATATGGTCATCAAGACCCAGTTTACCGCTTTATCATATTCGGCCCACTCACCGCCTCTACGAAATGCCATTTTTATTTCCCTGATAAAAATTAAAAAACATGTTAGCTAAATTGATGGCTCAGCGAACCACCTTTTGCATTAAAATACAATAAAAATACTAACATTCCAATGTTAAATATTATTTAATTAAGAAGATATAATGCTTTGTCACCACATGTCAGAGATTATGTTTTTAATCTTATCTTTAATACCATCGCCTACCGGAGAAGAACATATTGGAAGAACAATATTAAATTTACCCAATTCTTCTGGCTCTCCCTTGCCTATACGAGCAACAACAACATTCAAATCATCCCATATATCAAGCATATCCTCGGCATTAATAATGGTTCCACGATTAATAACCACATAAGCTCTAACCTTTAACATCATACCAGCATCATTTAATGCGGCCTCCAATGCTTCTTTAGCGTCAAGAACTTGTCTTACAGGAGAAATACGGTGAGAGCTTTCAGAGAACCACAATGGTTCTTCATCATTAAACCTTTCTTCATCGGCTAACCAATCACCTTCTTCACTATCAACAAGACACAAGCTAACTTCGTCAGAAGATAGTGCTACAAAATCAATTTTCTGATCTTTAATATTTATATCTTTTATACAGCCATAACCTTTTTCAGAAATAATTGCCTCTAAATTTTCTCCTCCACCAGATGTGGCCTTAGCTGCTGGAGCAGGCTCTGAACGAGGTGCAGGAACGGGCTCTGGAGCAAAATCGTCATCTTCATCATCAAATGAATCACTAAATTCATCGTCAAAATCATCCTCCATAATGGCACTAGCCTTACTTGGAGCTGGTGTTGCAGGTTTATTTTCTGCTTTAGCTTGTTTTTTCTTTTTCTTCTTTTTCTTTGGCTTATCTTCAACAGCCTTTTCTTCAGCCTTTGCACTAGATTTAACTGCAATACTTGGCGGTCTAATTTGCCTTGGTCTAGTCTGTTTATAGCTTTTCCTGCGCTTAACCTTTAGCTTAGATGCAGGCAAAATCTTTTTAGGAATAATCATTCTAAACAAGCGCAAAGGCAGAGTTAAAATGAATTTCACCAAAGGTATCCATGATATAGAACCAAGCGCTGCCCAGCCCGTAAACCAAAGAGGCACAAAGAATAATAATATTGAAACAAATGCAATTTCACGAGCGGTATCAATCACCCAACCGCCAAGCCAGATATTATATAAAAACATCCAGTCTCTCTGGCGGAACAAATGGAAACGCCAGTTATTAAGCAACAGCTCTTCTAGACCTTTAAAATAAAGAAAGGACCAGATGATACCTATATTAACTGTTCTTAAAAATACCTGTAAGGTTCCCAAGTAAAAAAAGCTCCTTCTATGCTACCTTAGCCTCTTCTGAGGCCATTACAAACAACTTAGCAATATTTTCCGACATTGTCTGATCCATTTTATTACTAAAATCTTCTTTGTCCAAGAATTTCTGCAATGACATCAATTCTTTATTTTTACTTGACGCAAAAGACAACACTTCAACCCCTAATTCTTGCCATTGTTCTAGCATTGAATCGTAGTTTAAAACATCGCCTCGCCACATAACCACAAAAGGAACAAGCTTTACACTTTCACCCAACCCATAAACAGAGCCTTTTTCTTTTAAGAAATTAGCCACTTTAGAGGCTATATACACAGGAGAAACCATCTGCGTAACTTCTGAGAACCAAACAGGAGCCATATCTCCAAAACCGTCTTCATCTGCCACAAGTTCATTTTCATCTGGACCCATAACACAAATACCAATTTTATCAGCTGCCATTACAATAAAGTCTGTTATATGACCGTCAAATTTGGCCTTACTGTACATTCCAGCACCTGTATCATATAAAACCTTACCAATTTCATCATAAGCTTCATTCTTAGATATCTCTTTAGCTTTAGGCTCTGAAGCTGGAGGCGGCACTGCTGCATGAGAAGATGCCTGAGTTGGACTAGCAGATTGCATTGGCGCATTTTGGTTTATTTCCAATGCCTTTATTGGAGATTTTTTCTTCTTTTTCTTAACCACTGCAGCCATAGCTACGACTTTTTTATTAAAAGCGTTTTTAGCTTCATTTGAATTAACTGGTGCTTTTTGATCTATTGTACCAACTTTTGCTTTTGGCTCTGGTTTTTTAGGTTTTTTAGCATCGGCTATCGCCTTTTGCACCATTTTACGTTGTTTACGCTCACCATACTTACGCTTAACAAATGCCTTTAAGTTATTTGTATTTAAAAACAATAAAATAACCGCACCAATAAGCCAAACTGGCACAAACAACAATAGCGTTGCAACAAGAATAAACTCATGGCTAGATTTAATAGTCCAGCCAGAATTCCACTGATCCCAAATATATTGCCAATGCTCAATATTTAATAACTTAAAATTGTAGCTAGCATTTAAAAACAACTCAACAGCCTTAACATATATTAGACTGTAGATTGCTATTAAAAATATTTTCTTTATAAAAGACATTAATTATCTATGCTTTTGTTAAAAATCGAGGCTAATGATAACACATCTAGCATAAAAAGATAAAGGCGAAACTTTATATAAATTCCGCCTTAATCTTAATATCCTATTCGCCCATACCACCTTTTCTCTTAGGTCTAATACTATTAGTATTGGCGTTGTTTTTAGTAGGAGCGCCTGCTTGCAATTGTTTTAGGCGAGCTCTCTGCATCTTCAATGCATCTTGTTTGTTTTTATTAGCAGCACCCTTTTGGTTTATTTTCTTAACTGCTGGTTTTGACTTCTCAACAGCTTCTTTAACGTCACTATTGTTTGCAGCGTCACGAATGCTCTGTGCCGCATTCTTTCTTTTTGCGGGGCTTTGCTCTTTTTGATTTTTCTTAGTTGGTAAGTTAGGCTCTTTACCCTTGCCTGCATATTTACCTTTGTTTATTCTTTTATCAACAGCTTTGTTAGCTTTAAAAGCCTTATTTGCTAACTTATTGGCTCTATCTTCCAATATTTTCTCACCGTTTTTATCAAGCTTAACATTATCAAGCTTTCCACGTAGAGCAGCAGACTTAAGATTATAAGCTACCTCTTCTCTTTTATCTGCAGACATGCCTTTCATATTTATTTTAGCGAGCTCTTGTTGATACTTAACCTCTCTCATCTCATCTTTAAATATCTTTGCTGCATCTTTATTAAGCGCAGCAGGAGATTGCATATAGTCTCTATGAGACTTTGGATTTTTGCACTTTTCATCAATTAGCTGAGCAGCAGCAAGATGAAAAGCAGAAGCTTTTAACTTACCTTCTGGGGTTTGCTCACCGTTTTTACCACCCTTAATTTTTCTAAGTTGGTCTTTTTTATGCTTATTTACATCTTCATAATAGGTGGTTGTGCCATCATACCCATATTTCTTCTCAAACTTACCTCTATTTATGTAAGCATCTTTTTCTTTTCTCTTAGCAGCTTTAGCTTCTAAGTCTGCTTTAGTTCCTTTTTTATCAAGATTTTTAACAAGCTTTTGAGTTAAAGCACCTATTGTCATATCAAAAGGCTTATCTATAGCATATTTAATAACTGTATCTGTTAAGTTGTTAACCCCTTCTAGAAAATACCCAAATAGAAGGTCAATCATATCACCGCCTTGTATTTTAGACTTTTCTCTATCTGGCTCTTTTTCTACGGCCTCTTTACCTTCTTCACCTTCTTTTTGAGTTTCATCAATCTCTAAACCAAGCTCATCACCTTCATCACCGCCTTTTTCTTGATTAATTTCCCCTGATTTTCCACTATTGTTGGCAGCATTTACCTTGTCAAAATATTTATCCCCAGCCACTTTTTGCATATTTTTATATTTATCCATAGCCTCTTTATTGGGAAAAGATGCTTTTAAATCAGTCTCTCCAGAATGCTTATCTTTTTCTATTTTAAAATCTAAACCAGTAGCTTTTTTATAGGCGCCTTGTATTTTAGCCACTTCTTTATCAGATAAACCATCTATATTGATGCTACAATCACCGCTCACCCACTGTCCTTTATCATCAAGATTAGAGCCGTCTTTGTGTCGCGCCCAATGCTTACCTACTAAATCAGAATATTCTTGATTTACATTTTCATCAGCCATAGCGAACCTCCATTATAAGCACCGTGTTTTTTAGACTTTAGTTAATATTCTACACACTATTGTTTTTTTCGTCTAGTCTTTCACGAAAAATTCACAATTCCCGATAAATAAATACTAAAACAATCTGTTTACGCCTTAATTGTTTTTAAAATTGCTCCAATTTTTTTATTCATTTTAATGCCGTCTTGAGGCTTAGGCTTAGCCCCAAGAAAACCTTTTGGCATTTTTGAAAAATCGATAGGTGCAAACATTGCAGGGTTTGTTGTAAGCAATCTATAAGCCTTATCTGGGTCTCTTTTTGCCATTTTAAAATAGTTATTCACTAACTTTTCAGCATCAATTGGCAATTTATATGATTTAATCTTTTTTATAAATGCTTCTTTTCGATGTTGAGCCTCTTTTTTCTTCTCAATAACCTCTTTGCTTGCTTGAAGTTTTTCATATTTGAGCTTTATAGATTCGTCTCTAACCTTACAAGCCTCAACCTCAACCATAACTAAAAGATAATTGATAATTGCGTCTTTTAACAAACCGTCTTCGGTTCTTTCCGCAATTGCCATCAGCTCTTCTTCACCTTCCCTGCCTGACAAATATCTAAGTTCGTTAGAATAAACCTCAGACAACATTGCCCAAGCAACGAAAATATCTTTTCTTGCTTTTTTCAAAGAGTGCTTTCTAAGTCTTGTATACAAATCAAGTGGACGAAGAACAAAATTAGGCATTTCATAGCCATTATAATCGGCTATTTTTTCTATATTAGCCTCTAAACTCTTTAAAGCCTTAAACAAACGACCTTCTTCTGGCTTTAATGACGCTATAATCTGTCTTTCGGCTTCTGCAACTTTTTCAGGGGTAATTTCAGGAGCATCATCAGCAAAATAATCTATATCAGCAGGTTCTTCATCGCCCGATTCTTCTAAAAAGTTTTGAGCCATAAAATCATTAAAGATCTTATCATAATCTGGCTCCATTGATTTAACAAACTCATCAAACTCAGACATATCGATGTCATCATCGTCATCTTCATCTAGAGCATCTTCTAGAATATCATCCTCATCATAGCCATCTTCTTCATACTCATCATCAGCCTCATCTTCCTCATAATAATCAGAAGCATCTTCATATTCGTCAATCTCAGCGTCTTCTACCTCAGACTCTTCGTAATAGTTTTCTTCCACCTCTGGCTCTTCATAATATTCCTCAGGCTCAGGGGCTTGATACACTGGTTGAGGAGGCCTTGGCATTACAGGTGGGGGCGGAGGTGGCGGAGATGCAACGCGACCAACAAACGTATGTTCAGGTGATGTTGACGCTGGGCGAACCACTCTTTTAATTATTTTCTTTTTAACTATAACTTTTTTAACTGCAGGTGCAGGAGACTGAGGAGGAGCAACAGGTCTTCTAACCATTGCAGCAGGAGCATTTGGCGCAGGGCGAACTGGAGCAGGCGCGGGAATCCCTCCCGCCGGTGATTTAACAGGAACTTTCTTTATCACCTTAATTATTTTTTTTACAATTTTTTTAACTGGAGGTTGCTCCATATCTCACTCACAATTGCTTTTCTTTTTCAGAAACATAAACGCGGCCTAAAACTTTTCCGCTTGATGTATCCATAATCAACATTCTATCCCCTTCTCCACCTTCGGTCAAAAGTAGATACAATGTTTTGTTATTAATTTTAAAATCTTTTACCTCTGTACCAGCTTTTTCTTTTAATTCAACGAGTTTATCGCTATCTTTCTTTAGAAAAGCTTTGTCTGTTGTTACAGTATATATTATGATACCGAAAAACAGTACAATTAGCCCGCTTAGGAAAAACACTATTCCTTTGATAATTCTCAATTTATCCATTAGACCTCCTATTGGTACAATACATAACTTTATCGGATTATAATACAAAAATGTTACGCAAAGATAAATTAATTACTCCCATAGCAGACGAATTTGATGCATCGAAACGTCTAGATAAATTTTTAGCAGATTGCTTTCCTGATATATCAAGATCTCGAATCAAGCAACTTATTGAACAAGGCTGTGTTTCAATGGAAGAAGAAACCTGTACCAGCGCTTCTCAGAAAGTTAAACAAGATGATATGTACGAGATTGAAATTCCAGAGCTTGAAGAAGGTAACCCAACACCAGAAAACATTGAACTAGACATTGTTTTTGAAGATGATGACATTATTGTAATCAACAAGCCAGCAGGAATGGTTGTTCACCCAGGAGCAGGCAATTACACAGGAACGTTAGTTAACGCGTTAATGCACCATTGCAAAGATTCTTTATCTGGCATCAATGGAGAAAAGCGCCCTGGAATTGTTCACAGAATTGATAAAGATACTAGCGGATTAATAGTTAGCGCAAAAAATGATTTCGCCCATAACAAGCTCGCCGAACAATTTGCTGACCACTCAATTGAACGAACATATTATGCTGTTGTGTGGGGAATGCTAACCCCAACTAGCGGAATTATAGATTCAAACATTGGTCGTTCTAAAACAAACCGCAAAAAAATGACCAATCTCGAACATGGCGGAAAAAATGCCATAACACACTATAAAATCCTTAAATATTTTACAAAAAATGCAACTTTAGTTGAGTGCAAACTCGAAACAGGTAGAACCCACCAGATTCGTGTTCATATGACACAAATCGGTCACCCTCTAATTGGTGATAGCGTATATGGTCGCAAGAAAAACGTTACAGATAAAACAATTAGCGAGGATAAAAGAGCATATATATCCGAATTCCCTAGACAAGCACTGCATGCTAAAACTTTAGGCTTCATACACCCTAGAACTAATGAGTATATCTTTTTTGATAGCAAATTACCCAATGATTTTAATGAGTTGATATCTAGTTTAGAATGATACAAATTTTCCTTTACATTGCGTTATATATGTCCTATTATCAAATAATCAAGTGATTAAATGATGTGACCTTCAACAAAATGTATTTAGGAGGATTAGTAGATGACCGCAGTAGCAATTTCAATCCCAGTAACACCGGGAGACAACCTTTACGCATATATGCAACAAATTAAGAAATTTCCATTCTTAACACCAGAAGATGAATATATGCTAGCAAAACGCTTTAAGGATAACGGAGATGCTGAGGCAGCAAATTCCCTAGTAACGAGTCACTTACGCTTAGTTGCAAAGATTGCAGATGGCTATAATGGTTACGGATTGCCTCAATCAGAAATTATCTCAGAAGGTAATATAGGTTTAATTCAAGCAGTTAACAAATTTGACCCAGAAAAAGGTTTTAGATTATCTACATATGCCATTTGGTGGATTAGAGCCGCAATACAAGAATACATATTACATTCATGGTCTTTAGTTAAAATTGGCACAACAGCTGCCCAGAAAAAACTGTTCTTTAACTTACGCAAAGTTAAAAACAAAATGAACATTCTTGAGAACAACGAATTATCAGATGAACAGACAGAAAATATTGCGGATAAATTATCGGTTACAACAAAAGAAGTTACAGACATGAACCGCAGAATGAGCGGACAAGATCAATCGTTAAACGCCCCACTTAATGACGGCGAAGATTCTTCTGGAGAATGGATTGACTGGCTTCAAGAAGGTAGCGACAATCAAGAAATTATCTTAGGAAGAGCTCAAGATCTTAACGTAAAGAAACGCTTACTTGTAAAATCTTTTGAGGTTCTAAACCAAAGAGAAAAAGCAATTATTAGTGAAAGACGCTTAAAACACAAAGCTACAACATTAGAAGATTTAAGCCAGAAGTTCTCTGTCTCTCGTGAGAGAATTCGACAAATCGAAGTAAATGCCATTGAGAAGATGCGCAAATATATGATGAGCAAAATTAAGGAAGATGGCTTAAAGCTCTAGAAACATAACAAAGAAAAAACCGCTATAATATAGCGGTTTTTTTTTATATTTTAAAATTAGTCAACCAGACTTAAAATTCATAATAACAACCAATAACATGTTAGATTAATGAGCTAATCACCAACTTTAACGTCTTCGCCCCATTTTTCAACCAATGCTAATTGTTGATCACGAAGTGAGTTCATTCTCTTATATGCTGCAACACGGAAAAAACCGTCTGAAAATCTAGGAAAAGATGAATTCATTACTATTCCTAAAAGAGCTGAACCATATATAACAATAATTGCTGTGGGTGAGGTTATAATAGAAATAGCAGCATCTATGTCATTTAATCCACCGAACCATAAATCAAACAAATAAGGAAAAGTCCCTGCCATATTCATCGCACCAACACTAATCCATTTATACTGAGATTTATTTTCAGTAAATAGGACTACCACTGATGGCAATAACGCAGCTAATAACAAAACCATTGTTGGGAGTGAAATTATTGCAATTGGAACTAACAGTACAACTAAAGACATCTTACTTACGAAAGATGAACTTGCTTCTTTTTTCTTTGTTGCTGCCATATCACACCTCTTACATAACTTTAGCTAGAACCCAAATGACAGCGGTTAGCACCATCATAAAAACAGCCACAACAGCAGCCATCTGCTCGCCAAAGAGTAAAGCCTCTTTTTCTCTAAGAGCCTTATTTGTTTCCAAATCTGCTAATTCATCTGAACACGATCTATATTCGACCTTTGCCTTTTTAAATCCTCTATCGTCTTCAACTCTACTATCATGATTATCAAGATACGAATACAAACCAGATAGACTTCCCTGCCTTACAATTTTAGGCATTTCTTTTTCCATCTTTTTCTGAGTTTGACGACTATGATAACTCTTAATTACAGGAGACATCAAACCGCCAACCCAACTTGTAAGAGCATACAACTTCTCAGGACCGTGGTTCCACTGCAAATCTGCCAATAGTTTCAAAAGCCCTGCCGTTGATATAGAGCTATTTGAACTTGCAACCATTTCTATATTGCTTTTAAGTTTTTTCTCATTTCTCGCTAACAAGAAAGCTGCCACATGCCTATCTATAGGATTATTTTTCATATCAACTTTTTTAGCCGCTGCATCTAGAGCGGGAAGCAACAATCTATAATTATCTACATATTCATCAGCAACCATAGGGCTTACGCACGGTGCGTCAGGTATCAGCTCATACAAAACTCTTTCTATCCCATAGCCTTTTTTCTGATTCATCAAGTGAGATTTTATTTGCAATGCCGCAGGAACTTGTTTGTGCCTATCTTTAGCATCCAACCAATCTATAACCATCGCAAATTTAATTATCTGAGCTACATTTGTTGTGTCTTTATTACTATAAAGGTAATTATACAGCACACTACCCAACCCATCTGGATAAACAGAAGCAGTTTGAGTCCTTATTGGAGCAGAAGGATCAAGCAATGACAAGCTTCTACTTACCGCAATATCTCTTTGCTCTTTTTTATTTGGAGTTCTATCTGCCACGAAAGAAATTACATTGAGCAATGCATTAGCGAGAACTTCATCTTCAAAGCCACGTCTAACCCACACCTCAAGCTTACCATTCTCTATGATTTCATAAGCTTTATCCCAGTTCTTCCACATAGCATATGACAATGCTTTTTTAGTAAAATATTCTTTACCACAAAAGACCAATGAACGCTGTGCTCTTTGTTCTGAAACGGTATTAACATGGCTAAGTCGTTTACCTGCCAACCATAGCTCAAGTGATGCTGCATCCCATCTTTGTGGTGTATGGTCTGCCAACATACCTTTTAGCAACTCAACCATTTGCAAAGAAACTTTTTCTCCGCCAACCATTAGGTTAAAACTACCTTTTTTAACCTTCTCTTCTAATATTTCATCTTCTGATAAGCGTTCAAACTCTTCATTACCCGCTACTAAAAATGCAATAGTCGCCCCTAATGAATAAATATCATTAGAAAAATCACCAGCACCTCTTGCCTCTGGTAGACACATCATAGATTCAATAGTTTCGCAAAATCCTGGTTGAGAATAAGCTGGAGGCCCAGCCAAACAATCACCTAAAACGATTGCATTTCTCGCTTCGTCCATAAAGAATATATTATCTGGGCGAATCGAGCGGTGTGTTACGCCTCTTGAAACTAATTCTTGCAAGCCAGTAAATAGTTGCCTTGCATATTTATTTACAAATTCATTTTCAGTTATTGAGTTTTCATTGCGCCCAAACACATCTACAAGCTTTCCACCCATAGGGCGCTCATAAATAAATGCCATCGCCTTCTTTTTTATATTAGGGCAATAGACCACACCACTATCTACATAAGGCATAAGTCCTTTATTATTCATTCCTCTTAAAGAATTAATAAGAGATGAGCGAGGCATAAATTTGGGGTCACAGAGAAGAGCGAATAGCCTACGTCCTGCTCTTTTAGTATCTTTTACTACATATGCTTTAGCTGTTGGGGTGTCTAATTCAGAAGCGGGAGAATCAAAAAACAGGCAATATCTATCATGCAGAAGCTCATACTTGCGCCCCATGTCTTTTAATATGCCTTTAGCAACCGACGAGCTTTCTTCTGCATCTATATCGGCAGAAGCATCATTCTCTTCATCAGCTTCAGCTTGATTTTCCACTGGACTTGCTATTATATCACTCCTTCTGAGAGACCCTATTTGCACGCAAACACGCAAGAGAGTACATTAAAGCATACTGCTATAATGAGATGATAATATAATTTTACAATTCTCTCAACAACAAAATGCTCCGCCATTTCTAGCGGAGCATTCGTTCATTTAGGTTATTTAACCGTTAAATGGGTTTTGAAGCAATATTGTATCTTCTCTTTCTGGAGAAGTTGAAACAATAGTAATAGGAGCTTCAATCAATTCTTCAACGCGCTTAATATATTTTTTAGCGTTTTCTGGAAGTTTGTCAAAATCTCTAACATTTTGAGTTTTTTCGCTCCAACCTGGAAGAACCTCATAAATAGGCTCAACATTTGCCTGACCACTCATTGATGATGGGTAAGTATGCATTACTTTATCGCCAAGCTTATATCCAACGCAAATTTTGATTTCTTTAAATCCGTCAAGAACATCAAGTTTAGTCATTGCAATAGCACTAATACCACTAACTTTAACAGCTTGTCTTACCAACACGGCATCAAACCAACCTGGACGACGCTTTCTGCCAGTTACTGTACCAAATTCACAGCCAACTTCACAGATTTTATCACCTACTTCATCAAACAATTCTGTTGGGAAAGGACCAGAACCAACACGAGTTGTGTAAGCTTTAGCAATACCTAAAACATAGCTAACAGATTTTGCACCAACGCCTGAACCAACCGCAGCTGAACCTGCAATAGTATTTGATGATGTAACGAAAGGATATGTACCAAAATCGTTATCAAGCATAATTCCCTGTGCACCTTCAAACAACAAAGTTGAACCTTTTTTCTGTTCACTATCAAGAAGATCCCAAACAACTGTTGAATAAGGAAGAATTTTTGGAGCAATCTCACGAAGCGCTTGCATTAATTCTGCTTTATTAACTTCTTCTACGCCTAAACCTTTGCGAAGAGGATTGTGATGAGCGAGCAATCTATCAACTTTATGCTCTAACATTTCTTCATCTGCCAAATCACACAATCTAATTGAACGACGAGCAACTTTATCTTCATAAGAAGGGCCAATACCACGGCCTGTAGTACCAATTTTACCTTTACCAGCAGCTTCTTCTCTAATTTTATCAAGCTCACTATGAAGTGGCAAAATAAGAGTAACATTTTCAGCAATTTTAAGAATCTCAGGATTAATCTTAACACCGAGAGCTGAAATTCTTTCCATTTCTTCTAAGAATGCCCATGGGTTAAGCACAACACCGTTACCAACAACAGATGTTTTACCCCTAACAATACCAGAAGGTAACAAACTAAGTTTGTATTTAATGCCATCAATCACCAAAGTATGACCAGCATTATGGCCGCCTTGGAATCTAACAACCACATCAGCTTTTTCAGCCAACCAGTCAACAATTTTTCCTTTGCCTTCATCGCCCCATTGAGCTCCGACAACAACGACATTTCCCATGTTTATTCTCCGTTTTGTTCATAAAAAAATCTGCTAAACCATTGGCTTGCAGACATTCTATATCGTTTTTTTATTTTGTTTACCACTTAGGTTATGCAAATCTGATGTTTCGCATGAGCAAAAAACATTTATTGATGAAATATATCTATGTATAAATCCTATCATAACATAACCTTTGCAAGGTGTTACTTACAGAACATAATTAAATGTTTAGAGCCAGATTTACAACCTTTTTTTAATTAAATCCACAAGATAAAGCTATATAACATGCTCACGCACCAAAACAAAATCTCCAGCCACCGCAGCTCTTTTTTGTAAGTATATGTAATAAATAATCTTTTAACTCTTCCCACAATGATTATTTTTATTAAACAAAATCATGTAAGAAAAAGATTAACAAGAACACACTTATCTTCTACCCAATAAAAAAACCGCCAGTTAGATACTAGCGGTTCTTTTAAGATTATTTTTTAGCGCTTATTGCCTTTTACATTTCTAACAAATGCACCAACTATGCCATTAGGCGCTTTATGTTTATCCAGAATATCTTTACTACGTTTTTTACGCTCTGATATAGTTTTTTGAATATCTAACGATGCAATTTTAACATAGCTTTTTGAACAAACAGATCTAATAAGCTGAGCATCAACCCCTTCTTTAAATAGGTTAGGTCTTTTATCAAAGAAATTAGTTAGAAGCCTCTTCATTCCCTTATTTGTGTCTCTGTCGGAGTTAAGACTATTCTTCTTAGTTGAAGCCCCATCAGGTCCTTCTAACAAATAACAATCTAGATTTTGGTTGATTGCCAATTGAATTTGATCAGAGGTATGTGTACCACCACCAATAAACAATGCGCTTCCATTCTTTTTCTTGATGTATTTAATTTCTTCAAAAGAACGCTCTGGAATATTATTACCAACGAAAATAGCATTACTTACTGCTTTAGAAACATACAAACTGCTTGCCTTAGTGTTCTTTGCAATCGCAGCTACAACCGTAAAGTTACCATTATCGGCCAATTCATCTAGCAAGATTTTTTCCACACCTTGTGGAGCACCACTTGTAACAAAATAAACCTTGCTTGAATCGAGCAATTTTTCCATCGCAACAAAACTAGCTCTAATATCGTTAACTTCGTTAGCAGACATTTTATCAATTGATGAGGCAGAACCAGATAATAATATCGGTGTCTTCCCTTTGATGTTAACATCTAAATCATGTTCACTAAAGTTATAAGTATCACGAATTTTACGATGTTCCTCATTTAAGTGTTTTAATTTTTCAGCTTGAAGCTTACGGCTCTGAGCGATGAATTTTTCACCAGATGGAACTTTATCAAAATCAACAACTAAAGCATCTTCCTTTTGCATCTCTTTATTAAAGATGGCTGTCTGCTTTATGATATGATTTTTCTCAAGCTCACGAACCTTACGCAAATCATCACGGCTTGCACCTGCAAATCTAGCAACTAAAACCTCTTGCCTTGCATCTGATTGATAAATACCACCGCCATCTTGAGATATAACGCATTTTACACCAGCATTAAAATATCTACGAATTGGCAACTCTTCAACAGAATCAATATTATTAAGAGAAAGATTTGAGTGCGGATTAAACTCTGCTATTGCATCTGTTTCCTTAAACAGCTTTAAAGTCTCATCTGTAACACCATACAAACCATGACCAATACGCATTCTGATGCCATATTTTTTGGCAACTTTAAGTGCATCATTCACATTCTCATCACAAAGGTCACTCTCACCTGCATGAACACGCAAAATAAAGTCGGGTTTTTCTGCTTTAATCCATTTGGCAAGCTCTTCCATTTGCGGAAGAATCTCTTTAGTTGGATTTGTTTCATGTCCAATAAAGTCAACACCTACAATATATGGAGTTTTGGATAAAACCTTTAGCTTTTCAATATTATACATATTAGTTGGCTCATCCATATGACGAATAAGACCAGCTAAATACCTAATACTCACACCTGTTTCAGCCTCAATACGTGGCATGTTATCATTAAGAACTTGCACCCATTTAGGATCTAACATCTTAGTTAATGTCATTTCTGCATATTGCACACCTTGAGCTTGGTATTCTTTTGCAATACCTTCAAGCATAGGTAAGAACATGTCATCATTCTTAGTAATCGGAGTTCTATAATTATAGATATCTTCTAATTCAAAGAATGTAATTTGTTTATCAACTGGAATATGCATCGCGAAAATAAGCTTTTTAACGCCATCTTCATCAAAATTTTCGCGCCTTAGAGGAATACCAACTTCTCTACCATCAGAAACTAACTTAGCTTCGTCATACTTAATTCCAAGCATATCAAGATAGCGCGATGGATAAATAATATCCTTACCTTCTTTGTTAAAAGCCATTTCCAACAATGGTTTTGAACTATTAGCAGCTGATGAGTGAGTGTGCAAATCAGTATAGCCACAAATTCTATCATTATCTTCGCGAATATATGGCAATTCATATATATCATCGCCTTTTGCCAAGCATCTAATCTCAAATGCGGTTAAACCATGAGGCTCTTTTTTAAGTTCAATTGGGCTTTTATCATTGCTAGGATCAAACGAATATTCAGCAAAAACTTGGTTACCTAATTTGATATTTATATCGCCTGCTTTATTATCAGGAACATCAACCTTAAAAGACGCAAAAACGCCGTTTGACTTATCGGCGTTCTCATCTAAAACAATGTTTCTATTGTTAAGCTTAAATTTAAGGAGTTTGTGCAAGTTGCGCTCAACTCTAGCATCAGCATGGAATGCGTCTTTATTCAGCATCAACCTGCCAGCCATAGCTTTCTTCTCACTATCATACCCGAATTCGAGAAGATATTGTTTGTTCATATCAAGAAAATATTGGGTCTTTTCGCTCATACAAACACTCCAATTATTATTTTGAGTTATTAAAGAGATATGTTATCAGAATATTTTCATTAAACAAGATTTTTTTGTCTATTTCAAACAAAAAAAATAAATGGGAATAATAAAAATCATCCCCATTTACTTAAGATTAATTGCAAGAATGCTTATTAAGCAACTTGATTCGATATTTTGTCAAGAAGGAGCATATCGCACATTTGTTCAGCAGCTTGTAGCGATACATTCTCCTGCGCCTCATATGTAGAAGCCGCAATATGAGGTGTGCATATCACATTATCAAAACCAAACAACACATGCTCTTTTGCTGGCTCTTCAGCATAAACATCTATCGCAGCACCTGCAACATGGCCAGAACGCAAGCCCTCAGCTAAATCTTCGTCTACGATTAAAGCCCCTCTAGCACAATTAACAATTCTCACGCCTTTTTTCATTTTAGCGATTGCTTGTTTGTTAATCATACCCTTAGTTTCTGGTAGCAACGGAGTATGTAGAGTAATAATGTCAGAATTTGCCAACAACTCATCATAAAGCATAATTTCTGCACCCATCTCTTTAGCTTTTTCTTCACTCAAGAAAGGATCATAAACAACTACATTCATTCCTAGTGCTTTTGCTCTTCTGGCAACGATAGAGCCAATTTTACCGCAACCAACAACCCCTAGAGTTTTTCCTGTTGCTTCAATTCCCATACAAGCTGATTTAGGCCATTTACCTTCTAAAGTACCTTTATGTCCATAACCTAAGTTACGGCATATCGCCAAAATAAGAAGAAGAGTATGCTCTGCTGTACTCAAAATATTTGCAAGCGGAGTATTCATAACCACTACTCCTGCTTTTTTTGCAGCTTCTAAATCGATGTTATCAACACCAACGCCGCCACGACAAACAACTTTTAGCTTATCCGCAGCTTCTAAAACTTTAGCAGTAACTTGAGCTCCAGACCTGATAAGCAAACCATCATAGCCTTTAATTTCAATAGCTAAATCATCTGGGCTTAAACCAATCATAGATACGGTTTCAATACCTCTGTCATTAAAAATTTTAATACCGCTTTTATCCAACTTGTCTGCTAATAGTACTTTCACCATTATTTTCTCCATTTGTATATTCTGTTGCTACCACTTCATATGCCCAATCAAGCCAGCTAAATAGAGCCTCTAAATCTGAGGTCTCTACCATAGCACCAGCCCAGATACGAATACCAACTGGAGCAGAAGGATAAGAATTAATGTCATGAGCTACTTTTTCTTTATCAAGCAACCCAGTAATTTTTTTTGCAGCAATTGCCTTATCTGCATCGCTTAACAACTTAAACCATTCTGATTTAATATCTAAACATACAGATGTTAATGAGCGAGAATTCTCTTCTTTTGCCAAGAACTCAATCCATGAGCTTTTTGCCACCCAATTAGATATAGCTTGGAAATTGCGCTTTGTACGATTGTACATTTCTTCAGCACCGCCAACTTCTTTTATCCAATTCATTGTAACAAGCACATCTTCAACACATAGCATAGAAGGAGTATTAATAGTCAAACCCTCAAATATACCTTCGATGATTTTCCCACCTTTTTTGAAACGGAAAATACGCGGTATAGGACGTTCTGGATTATATTCTTCTATTCTTTTTAGCGCACGAGGGCTCAAAATCAACATACCGTGAGCACCCTCTCCACCAAGAACTTTCTGCCATGAAAAAGTAATTACATCGAGCTTTTCCCATGGCATATCAACAGCGAACACAGATGATGTAGCATCACAAATTGTTAAGCCTTTTCTATCAGACTTAATCCAATCACCATTTGGTATCATTGCACCAGATGTCGTACCATTCCATACAAAAACAACATCTCTATCAGTATCAACTTGGCTTAAATCTGGCAATTTTCCATAAGGAGCTTTAAACTCTCTAACATCTTTTATTTGCAATTCTTCTAGAATGTCTCCAGCCCACAAAGAGCTAAACGCATCATAATTAAGAACATCAACCCCTCTTTCGCCAATTATTGCCCACATAGCCATTTCAATAGCGCCAGTATCTGAACCTGGAACAATAGCAACTTTATAGCCTTCTGGGAGTTTTAACAAAGATTTAGTTTCTTCAATTACGGCCTTCAACTTTGCTTTACATGGGGATGAGCGATGAGATCGGCCTGAGTTAAAATCTTTTAATTTTTCTAAGCTCCAGTTTGGCATTTTTGCACATGGACCGCTTGAAAAACACGGATTATTAGGTCGTTCTTCTGGTTTTTTTATATTTATAGTATCATTCATACTATCATCCCCATAATAGTTATAATTAATTTACAAGTTTGCCTTAGCAAACGTGCAAATAATATGCCCAATTTCCTAAAAATCAATTAGCAAATCAGCATTTATCACAAAATAGCGGAATATGTTTTAGAAATCTGCGTCTTTTTCATTTACAGGAAGAGGCGGAGGCTCTTTAGTTGATGAAGAATAAGAAATTGCGCTTCTGGAATTATATTTTTTTAATGAAGTTTGACGAGAAGCAGCATTAGCGCCACCAAAAAAGATTTTCCCTAATATATAAATCCCAACAAACAAAACTAAAGCCAAAACTATTTTCGCCCAATCTGGCAACAATGCAGATGCCACTCCAGAAATCCACTCAAATGCATATCCTGCAACATCTGAAAACGAAGTTTCGGGAGAAAATAAATTTATCATCTCGCAGCTCCTTAAATTTTTAGCCGTTAGGATAAGGGAAAGGACGTCCCATTACATAGCAATATAAAGCATGTAATCTCTTAGCTTTTTGCATAGAAAACGCAATTAAGTCTTTTTCTTTTTCAAAACTCTCAGGCCTTACAATAGCAGGAACATTCATTCTAATTACACAGGCTTTACCAGTCTCTCTGATAGACATATCACTACCAAGCAATGGCCCAAACAATTCTTGCACCCTATCCATAGTCGTAAGCGTGAAAGACAAATCCATAAAGCCTTGAGGTATTTTATGAATAACATTAACCTCACGAGGGAATTCCACAGGTCTAAACAATGCCCAATCAAGCCCAGGATAAGCCAATGTCTTTGGATCTTGCATCTTAAGCTTAGGGAAATATTGATCAGAAAACAACTTATAATCTTTTAAAAACGAAGAAACAGGCACAGTCTCAACAACTTGATAACCATCAGATACATTCAAAGCCCCAGCTGGGAAAACCTTGTATCCTTCTGGCAAATTAAACTTCTGGCGCTCTGGAGTTGGCGGAACTCTATATTCCCCACGAGAGCTTTGCTCAATAGCCTCTTTAACCAAACGGCGTTTATAGTTACCCCTAACCCCTAAGCGAGAACCATCAAACCAATCATACATTTCTTCATATGATAGGTAGCTCGCAAAATATTCAGATGAGTGAAGGTTTGAAAAATATTTTTTTGGAGCAAATAAACAAGTGATATAATCATTCCAATCACCGTTTTCTGTGCCCTTTTCACCAATTTCAAAATACCTTTCTGCCTGTAATGCCTTATTGGGCTGATCTAGCTTGTTTTCTATTAAAACAGAATATTTACGCCCAGCATCGTCCGCTACTGAAAATACGATATCAACAGTGCCCAAAGCCTCATACGAAAGCTTGTGCCAAGCCCCTAAAAATGTTGTTGCCTTGCAATCTGCACCAAATAATTTATTTAAGAACCACGCGCGAAATGCATCTGAAGAAGAAATCTCTTCTAGCAGTAACATATCCATATCTCTTTCAGATATTGCGTAAAAACTTGATTCTCTCATTATTTAAAAAACCGTTTTTTAACCAAATAGTGATTATCATTAACATATAGCTTGCTACCTAAACAAATTTTAATGTTGTTGTAAAGATATTAAAGTGCAAAAAAATAATAAGAGTAACATAATCGACCCTTATACCCTTCTTGGTGATGAAGAATACCACGAGGAGGAAAGCGCTGATGTCAAAGTAAAAAAAATAGTCAAAAAGATAATCCGCAAAAAGCTACCTTCTGAAAGTGAAGATATTCTAACAACTACCGAAACAGAAGAAATCACTCAGCCCACTGAAGAAACGCTCAACATTGAGACTAACGACTCGAACAATGAGATATTATCAAATTTATTGTATTTTTCATCTAGAGCTTTTTTAGTTATCACCAATGGAGGAATTGAATTTGCTAACCCTGCGGCTCTTTCTTTATTAAGCTTTCACCATGAAAGTGAGCTACACGGCTTAGAATTTTTACAAATTGTAGAATCAAAACATTGGGATGATTTTGCCAATAACAGCGAGGGCTTATTCCTTATGGACAAGCCATATAAACTTAGCTTGTATAAAGGTGATGGTAAAATAATTACATGCAACAGCAGAATAAGAATGCTCTGCAACTATGAAGATAAATTTTCTTTCTCTGTAGAATTTTATGACAATTCACATGTAGAAAACTTAGAGAAACAAAATATAAAAATGCAGGCAACGCTTAATAATAGCTCATTAACTGATGAAATCACGGGCTTACCATCACATTTAATTTTAGAAGATAGATTAGCCATGGCGATAGCCCGCTCGACCAGAGCATCTTATGGCAAAGCAGAAACATCAACCGATAAAATTGCTGTTCTATCTGTAAACACCGACAAATTAACCCAAATCAATGAGACATATGGCAGAGATGCGGGTGACTTTATTTTGCAAAATATTGGTTATAGATTAACCAGCTCTTTGCGCCAAAGCGACACAATCGCCCGAGCTAAAAAAGATGGGTTTACTGTTATTGCAGAAAATATTGTTAATGAAGAAGACGCCGAAACCTTATCAAGAAGAATTCTAGGCCTTGTATTAGAAGATGTTATGTATAAAGGGCATGACATTGTAATTAGTTGCAGTATCGGAATTAGCATATTCCCAGACAATGGCACCAGAGGAAAAGACTTAATCAGACGCTCAGAATTAGCTCTTGATGAAGCAAAAAAACTTGGAGGAAGACAATATGTTTTATTCTCTCCAAACATGGAAGAAACAGCTTCCCCACACGCAACTTCATTATAGCTCTTCTATTGCACCAGCTTCACGCAGAATTTTATCTGCCTCAACGCTATAAGAACCATCTTCTTTATGAATAATCATACCTTTATAAATCTTGCAGGGGCTTTTATCGCTTTTGCGCGCCTTAACAATCAGTCTTTTGGCATCAATATTATCTGGCTTAGAAAATAATGGATAAATTTTTATATCACCAACTTTTTTAAGATTATACAAAGCCATAATTTCATCTAATTTGTCGGGCGGAATTATAATTGATATATACCCCTTAGGCTTTAGCATTTTAAGACAAATATTAACCCACGCACTAAGAGGAGTGCTTTGCATATTATGCGCTTTTGCCCTTGATATGTTCGGCGAGCTAGAAAAATCGCTATAATATGGCGGGTTAGAAACTACATAATCAAAAGAGCCATGAGGGTGCTTTTTTTCAAAATCTGCAATATCAGCATTAACAATATCAAACCTATCGCTAAAATTGTTTGCTTCAATACTTTTTTGAGAAAGAGATGCGAGCTCTTTTTGCACCTCAACCCCCAATATTTCTAATTCTGGGTTACGATGTGCTACACATAATGCCACCGCTCCAGTACCCAGCCCAACATCTAAAAGCTTTTGCCCTGCTTTAGCATCTTTTATAGATGCAGCTAAAAACACCGCATCAATCGATGCTTTATAAGTATCGTCTGACTGATATATTTTAACTCTTTTATCTAAAAGATGATTTTCAATAATTTCACTCATAATTTATCTACAATATATAAAAAAACTTTGGGCTTTAACTTACAAACTGTTATATAGTTTTTTTAAGCTATGTAAAAGAGCTATTTAACAATATGGGTTTAAAAGGCGTGACTAAAGATAACACATCATCAGATGCTTTTAGCAAACTTCACTCTCAAGTATCTAGGGAGCTTGAACTCGTTGACCAAAAAATCACCGACCGTTTGTTCAGCCCTATAAAATTAATCCCAGAGGTCTCTGGGCATATTGTTGCATCTGGCGGCAAAAGAATTCGCCCCATGCTGACCCTAGCTTGTAGCAAATTATGCGGATATGAAGGTGACCGCCATGTGGGGCTGGCCTCATGTGTTGAGCTAATTCACACCGCAACATTATTGCACGATGATGTTATAGATGAGAGCAAATTACGCCGTGGCAAAACCTGCGCTAATATTATCTGGGGCAATAAAGAAAGCATTTTAGTTGGCGACTTTTTATTATCTCGCTCTTTTGAGTTTATGGTTGAAGATGGCTCAATTGAGGTTTTAAGAATTTTATCAAACGCTTCTTCTGTAATCTCTTCTGGTGAAATTTTACAATTATCAATCGCAGGAAATTTAGAAGCTTCGCTAGAAGATTATCTTGAAGTCATTCGCTCAAAAACAGCGGCTTTGTTCGCAGCAGCTTGCGAAGTTGGTGCCGTAATATCAGATAACAGCAAAGAAAAGCAACAGGCTTTGCAAGATTATGGAACCAACCTTGGCATTGCCTTCCAACTAGCTGATGATATTTTAGATTACTCTGCCCCTAAAGATGGCAGAGGCAAAGAAAAAGGCGATGATTTCCGCGAAGGTAAAATCAC
>QKFK01000078.1 GCA_003252195.1 Rhodospirillales bacterium | reverse complement strand
GCAAGAATTAGGTTTTACGACCATCGAAGAAACCAATGATGATGCCGATGGTTATGTCGATCCGGAAAAAATTGAGTCTCCGCTATTTCAGGATATTTTTAACCGCATTGATAACCAGTCAGGAACAGGAGATGGCGTTCTGACTGGTGAAGAAATCAAGCAAGCCCTGCAAAGCGATAAAGACTTACGCAGTGACCTATTGAAAATGATTGCCGGTCACCCGAGTGAATGGCATCAAACAACGCAGCAAAATATCAAAAAACGAGTGGATGACCTCACCGAAAAAAGCACAGAGGAATGTTGCAAAAAAGCCAATCAGTTTGAAATTGATCGATTTTTAAAATGTGAATTTGTTAGCCAGATAGATGGATTGCCGCAAAAGCTGTGGCATTTTAATCCAATAATTGCAGTTAATGGATTCAAAACAGGGGATTGGTTCAATATTGATTTGTTTATTGATAAATACAAAAGACAACATCATGATGCAGACTTATTTGGTGCATATGACAACGGTCTAAAAATAAACATTCCACATTTGAATGCTATATCGGAATCCTGTTTAAGAGGTTTATTATGTGAAATGAGAGATCAGTACTTTAATTACTTTGATGTTCTTAATGAAAAATATATTGCATATATGTTGTCAACAATAAGAATCGAGTCTTATTCATACTGGTCGAATCCTGTAGTCTTTTTTAGTCCTATTGCTGAATTTATTTCATATGCAAAAGCAGAGCGAAATTATGGATGCGGAGATACTGCTTCAGATGAAAATAAAAGACGAGCAATTGAAAATGGTAATAAAGCGATTGGAGATGGATATAAATATCGAGGACGCGGTCTTGTTCAGTTAACTTGGAAAAGTAGTTATATTGCCTGGAGCAATAGATTAGGAGTTAATTTTGTTGAGAATCCAGATTTGGTTATGGAATTACGCTACGCTGTTACCATTATGATGAAAGGGATGTCCGAAGGGTTGTTTAGGCATGGCCACTGTTTGTCTAGATATCTAGGCAGCAACAAAAAAGACTATTATCATGCGAGGTTGATAATTAATGGTTTTAGGGATGGTCGACCGGATAAAACTGAACAATTCTCAGATTACGCAGAACATTTTGAAAAAATAATAACGGAATGCATGTGATGGATAAAAAGTTTTTTTTCATGTTTCTATTTTCCATTTTTGCCAATGCACAGAATGTAACTCTTTGTGATAAAGGCGAGGTTTGTGATCTGTATTTGAAGTCAGAACGCCAGAATGGGAGTGATGATGCATCAATTATAGATGTATCAGATGGTGTTATATCTAAAGGTGGGGAAGGGTATGATACTCACAATTACCAATTATTGAAAAGCAACAACATTTACGTTCTCAAGTACTCAAATGAGAGCTCACTGGAGGAGTATGATTATTTATTCTTAGAACGTAAAAATGGGCTTGTTAATGTACTGAAGTTTATCTCTTTTGATGAAAATGTTGATTATGCTAAAGGTGGTACCTATTGGACAGCAATAAGTTGCGTAAATAATGCTAGTTTGAGGTTTAGCAATTTTTTTTCGGCTGGCTGGGAGCTGTGTAAAAGTTTTAGTCCTGATATTAAACGAGAGAAGCTGATAGTTAAAAAAGATAACTCTGGATATTTTGTTTCAATTAAGGAAGTCGGTTCTGATCTATCTAACCATAGATTTTTATTTAAAAGTGAAGATTTCTCTGCTGTTAGTGGTGTTATAGATTTATCGAACTTATTAGAAGGTTATAATAATCTTGAAGGCAAAATAAACAATAAGTATAGTATTTCCATGCATATATCAAAAAGTGATAATAAATTGATAGGTTCATATAGTTATGGCAAAGGTGGAGATATTCAACTTTCCGGAGAGATTCGAGGAGATAAAGTTAATTTGACTGAGTATATAAACGATGTCGAGAATGCTCGTTTTAACCTCAGTTTTGATGGTATTGCATATCATGGATATTGGTTTAATAAGGAACATAAATATCCCGTAATACTAAATAAGCTTATCTTTTAGTATGTTTGATGCTTAATAGAATTAACTCTAGGCATTAGAATAGAAAAAAAGCCGCAGTTTCCTGCGGCTTTGCTTACTTCCCTTGGTTTTTCTTTGTTTTATCACTGCTCTCTTCGCGTTGATTTGGTTATCCGAGATCTGTCCGGAGTAATTCTTTTTCCAGTGCCTCTGCCAGTTTGATGATGC
>QKFK01000143.1 GCA_003252195.1 Rhodospirillales bacterium | reverse complement strand
TAATCGTCCTCTTTTTTACTAGCTTATATTCTTGTATATCGCAAATAAACTGGTTTACGACCTTCTCTTATGGCTTTTTGCTCATAACGAGTATTAACCCAATCTTCTGGTTGCTTTAACCAATCTTCAGAAGCTTCTGCTTGCCACTCAAAATCTTTGCTTTCGCTCAAATGTTGCAAAGCCCATCTGATATATGTCATATCATCACTTGCAACCCTAAGTTCGCCACCTTTTTTAAGCAATTTTGCCAATATAGGAAGATTAGTAGAGCCAATAAAACGGCGATCAGCATGACGCTTTTTAGGCCATGGATCTGGGAACAAAACGAAGATACGGCTCAAGCATGCTTCAGGCATCAAATCTAGTAGCTTTCTAACATCGTTAGGATAAATCCTTACATTGTCAGCCCTATCCTCTGACACAGTCATACCATGCTTTATTATGATATTACCATCTTCATGAGCCCCTGCAATATGCGCTAACAAGCTAGCCACACCATTAACAAAAACCTCACTGCCGATAATCGCAATATCTTTATTATTAGCTGATTGACCCGCTAAATGCTCGCCACCGCCAAAACCCACCTCGAGCCAAATCTCTTTAGGATCAATCCCAAATAATGATTTAAGTTCGCTTTCGCTAAAAGGCTTTTCAGGGAGCTTTATCTCTAGCTTTGGCAAAAACTCATCTACAAGTTTTTTGCGCGTAGGATGAAGCTTGCGCCCCTGAATACGACCATAAAAGCGTTTATCAATTTTATTCTCTGCTTCATTCACGATTAAAAAGCTGCCTTTAATTTATCTGCTAAGTCAGTTTTTTCCCATGAGAAGCTACCATCTTCACGTGGTCTACGGCCAAAGTGACCATAAGAAGCACTAATTTTATAAATTGGTCTATCTAACTTAAGATGTTTTTTAATACCCTTTGGCGTTAAATCAACCAACTTTTGAAGCTCTGCTGAGATTTTTGCTTCGGATACTTTTGCCGTACCTTTACAATCAACATAAACAGCAAGAGGTTTAGCAACACCAATCGCATAAGCAAGTTGAATCAAACATTCTTTTGCAAGACCTGCAGCTACTACGTTTTTAGCTAAATATCTAGCAACATATGCAGCTGAACGATCAACCTTGGTAGGATCTTTACCAGAAAAAGCTCCACCACCATGAGGCGCATATCCACCATAAGTATCTACAATAATTTTTCTACCTGTTAAGCCAGCATCACCATCTGGGCCACCAATTACAAAACGACCAGTAGGGTTTACATAAAATTCTTCTTCTGGGCACATCCAGCCTTCAGGTAATACTTTTAGCACGTGAGCTCTAACTGCTTCTCTAATTTCTTCTTGTGTAGCGCTTTCAACATGTTGAGTAGAAACCACAATTGAAGCTGCCCCAACTGGTTTGCCATTTTCATATTTCAACGTTACTTGGCTTTTTGCATCTGGAAGGAATATTTTGCTTGCCCCTGAGTGACGAGCTTCTGCCATTGAACGTAAAATCATATGAGAAAAATAAATAGCACCAGGCATATATTCTTCATCACCGAATTCTTTGCTTTCGTCCGTTGCATAACCAAACATAATACCCTGATCGCCAGCACCATCTGCGTCAACACCTAAAGCAATATCAGCTGATTGTTGGTGAACCAAATTTGTAATTTCTAAATTACGCCAGTCAAACCCTTCTTGCTCATAGCCAATTTCTTTAACTGCCTTACGTGCAGCTTCGTTCATTTCTTCTTTAGTAACAGGAACAGATGAACGAACCTCACCAGCTAATGTAACATGATTTGTTGTTGATAATGTTTCAACAGCAACTCTTGCATTCGGGTCTTTTCCTAAAAACAAATCAACAATTGAATCTGAAATAATATCACAAACTTTATCAGGGTGTCCTTCTGACACGGATTCACTAGTAAATAAATAACTTTCTAACACTTTGGGTTCCTCTTTATTCAAATATGCTCTTTATGCTGAAAGCAATATAAACTTTAATTACCAAAAAACAATTAATACTTATGTATATTTATATTAAAAAAGCCACTTACAAAAGTAAGCGGCTTTTTATAATTAACCAATAAATTATCTTTTTGAAAGAGAGATAATTAAATCATATAGGTTTTTAGCTGTGTCTCTATCAGAGATTTTATAAAATGCTCTAACCAACTCTATTGCTTCTTTTTTGTTCATAGGGTCTTCACCCAATGTTTCTTGCTCTTCAGCTAATTCATACTCAATTTCGTCAGAATTAATCATTCTTGGGCTTTGGAGGGCTGTACCTTCTTTCATATCGTCAAAAAAGAAAGATATTGGAACATTTAAAACTTTGGCTAAATCCCAAAGTCTACTTGCACCAATACGGTTCATTCCACGCTCATACTTTTGAACTTGCTGAAAAGTAAGGCCTAAAGCATTGCCTAATTTTTCTTGGCTCATATTCAGTAGGGTTCTGCGTAATCTTACTCGACTGCCAACATGCACATCTATCGGATTGCCTCTTGAATATTGACGTTTTTTATTTTCATCTTCGCTCATAAGTCTTACCCCTCATAATCTTAAAGCTCTATGCGACTAGACATTAGAATGTCATGCAATCTTATGTAAGTCAATCCTTAAGCTTAGTTTTGGACACCTATTTTATGTAACAATTTAACGCAAAGTTTCAATATATCCTGTGGCACAACTTTTATGTTATATATATCTAAATAAGGTGGTAACAATAAAAAAATAACAACCAGCAAAAACAAGATATTACCATACTTAGCATATATACCTTCTATTACTGGAGCATCTACAACCCCATCAATATAAGAAGCTTCATACAAGCCAATACTATCATAAACCGCTCCTAAAGGGCTGATAAACGAACTAACCCCAGTATTTGCGACTCTAACTATCGTTACACCTTGCTCAATCGCCCTAAATCTAGCGGTATCAAGGTGCTGAAAAGGGCCAATCCTTTTGCCATACCATCCATCATTGGTAATATTTACTGCCCATTTTGCCCTATCATTATGATTATCACTAAATTCATTAGGGAAAATTATCTCATAACAAATTAAAGCGTAAAAATTTGTAAAATTTTTATTATTAACAGAAACAATGCGTGGTTTTTCTCCTTTTGAAAAATCCATAAGACCGTTGGTAATTTTTTTTAAGGGGATATATTCTTTAAAAGGCACATATTCACCAAATGGCACTAAATGCTTTTTATCATAAACAGCATCAATTTCACCTTTGTCATTAATTACAAACATTGAATTATATGCTGATTTAAATTTATCATTATCATCAAACTCCACACGTGGAGCTCCTGTTATCAGCCAACCATTCTTAGGCACCGCCTGTTTTACAAGTGATAAAAATAAATCGTCTTTATCAAACGCAAAAGGAACAGCCGTCTCACCCCAAATAACGTAACTAACATCATCTTTACCCAAAGATGCGCTCAAGTCCACGTGCTTCATAAAGTTTGCATAGCGGTTCCGTGGCGACCATTTTTCTTCTTGTGGTATTGATGGCTGAACAATCCTTACTTTTATTTCACTTGGTTCTAATGGTGTATTTTTAATTCTTAAATAACCATATCCCCATACAACACAAATCACTATTAATGAAAAAGCAAAAAGTGTTAATCCTGTTTTAGCGTTTTTATTGCGCCACAATATATATGGAGTAGAGAATACAGCAAATGTTATAAAACTAAGCAAAAACGGTCCGCCTAAGTAACTAAACTGCATAACAGGCAGTGACCAACCCCAAATATATGCCAGCAACACAAATGGTAGCCCTGTAAATATCCATGAACGTAACCACTCTAATAGTGCCCACAAACAAGAGGCAACAATCCACTTTTGAACTGAGTTTTTGGACTTATATATCAACAAGCAGTTTAAAGCTGTAAACAACCCTAAAACGACCCCAAAAATAATAATCGCGAACGGATATAGATACACAAACTCTTCGCCTCTCACCAAAAGAGCGTTATTTATCCAATATAATCCGACAGAAAAAAAGCCCGCACCAAACAACCACCCCCTACAGAAGGCTTGCCTCTTGCTACTAGCCGTATCATTAACAATTAAAAGAAAACTAAGTGATAAAAACAAATACCATGATTGATAATACGGAGCAAAACATAATATATTAAGCCCTCCTGCGACAAAAATCGCCAGATTTAGCAATCTGTTTTTAGTTTTTTCAAACAATATTAGCTTGCCTCAAGTTTTTTAGAAAAATCGCTAACTAGCAACCTTTTAATTTTGCGTGGGTCTGTGTCGATAGCCTTAAATTTAACTCCAGATGAATGTTTGATAATCTCTCCTTTAGCAGGTATACGACCCGCAATATGAGAAATCAAACCACCGATTGTATCGATATCCTCATCTTCTCTATCTTCTTCAGTTAAAAATGACCCTATTAATTCTTCTAAATCTTCTAGTTCAAGACGTGCGTCAACTTCTATCGTTCCAGAATCTTTAATTAAAAACTCTGAGCGACTTCTGCTATCTAGCTCATCTTCCATTTCACCAACAATTTCTTCAACCAAATCTTCAAGAGTAACAAGACCGTCTGTTCCACCATATTCATCAACCACAAACACTAATTGCGATTGCCCCATTTGCATCTCACGCAATAAGTCTATAACTCTCATCGCAGGAGAAACAAATTTAACATCGGTATTAACAACCTCGTCTATAGTTACCTTCTTATTTTCAAGAACCGCATTTAGAACATCTTTAACGGTGGCTATTCCAACTATATCATCCAAACTATCACGATGAATTGGAATACGAGAATGACCCTTTTGAATCATAAGCTTGGCTAAATCTCTTACCTCTCCGTTATGCGGAAAAGAAACTATATCAACCCTAGGGACCATCACATCAACAGCCCTATGTTCTCTTAAATGAAAAACGTTAGCTAGTAGCAATTGTTCGTCCTGCGTAACACCGCCTGCTTTAGTCCGTTGTTCTAAAAGCTCTTCAATTGCTTCTCTAACTTTTTCATCAGAATTACGAGAGTTAAAAACATTTCCAAGTAATTTACCTAAAATTGAACCTGGGTTTTCATCATCACGTAAACGGTGATGCTCGCCTCTTTTTTTCTTTTTCTGACTTTTTTCATTGGCAAGATTAGTATGAATTTCGGTAACTTGCCCATCATAAGATACTTCTGCGCTTATTTTTTCTTCAAAATTTGCGCTTATACTAGGAGGTTGATCGTCTTCAGTCATTTTTAATGTTAAAATCCTTCAAACATTTATTCATCTTTATCATTATACGGATTTTCTATGCCCAATTCAGCTAAAATCTTTGTCTCCAGGGCTTCCATATAATCGGCTTCAATATCTTCAATATGATCAAATCCCATCAAATGAAGAACGCCATGAACTAATAAATGGGTAGCATGATCCTCAAATTTTTTGTTTTGCTCGGTACTTTCTTTTTTTGTAGTCTCAAAAGCAAGTATCACATCGCCTAGCATTATAGGCTCTTCTTCAAACAATTCTTGAATATCATCTATCCCGTCAATAGTCGCGAATGATAATACATTAGTTGGTTTATCTTTACCACGATAATTTTTATTCAACTCCTGAACTGAATTATCATCGCTATAAACAACACTAATCTCAATATCTTTATTATTAAGTTCTTTTAACTCGCATTTACTATCATTAACAGCGTAATAGGCAGCCATATTAGCTGCCCTATCACACAATCCTTGCAAGTCGCTAGTTTCTCTAATCCACAAATCTGAATCTAAAGACACGGCAATATTGATATTCATAATTTATTGCCCGTCCAAACTATCACCACGTAAAATACGGTTCTTGGTATCATAAGCCTTAACAATTTCAGCAACCAAACCATGTCTTACAACATCAGTGTCGTTAAATTTAACTACGCCAACGCCTTTAATTTTTTTAACAACATCAATTGCATCTGCCAAGCCAGAAATCATACCTGATGGCAAGTCTGTTTGGCTCATATCACCATTGATAACCATACGAGAATTTTCACCCAAACGGGTTAAAAACATTTTCATTTGCATTGATGTAGTGTTTTGAGCTTCATCAAGAATAATAGCAGCGTTTGATAAAGTTCTACCTCTCATAAAAGCAAGAGGAGCAATTTCAATCTCACCAGAAGCTATTTTCTTATTAACTATTTCAGAAGGCATCATCTCATAAAGAGCATCATACAAAGGGCGCAAATATGGATCGATTTTTTCTTTCATATCACCAGGAAGGAACCCTAAGTGCTCGCCAGCTTCAACAGCAGGGCGAGACAAAATGATTTTATCAACCTTTCCCTCTGTCATTAAAGATACAGCTCTTGCAACTGCCAAATAAGTTTTACCAGTACCCGCAGGGCCTAGTCCAAAAACCAACTCTTTATTTTGCATGGTCTTAATATATTCTGCTTGAGTTGCGGTACGCGGACGAATGTGGCGTTTCATAGTTTTGATAACAACGTCATCACCCAAAATTTCTTTTTCAGGTTTCTTTTCTTTTACTTCAACTTTTTCTTCGCTCATATCTCTAATCCTTATTGCTGCCTTAACGTCTGCTAATTCTACATATTGCCCCTTGCTGATTTTTACATAAAGAGCATCTAAAACTTCACTGACTAAATTAGTGTCTTGAACCGCCCCACTAATAGTCATCACATTGCCCATAATCCTAATAACTGTACCAGTTAAAGTCTCTATAGCATGTATATTCTCGTTTTGAGGCCCGACTAAAATCTGCATTAGACTATTATCGTCAAACTCTCTTGTAATTTCGCTATCTTTTGACAAGCATATCTCCTATTTATACATTCTCTAAATTTTACCCGAAAGGGCGTTAGGACTAGCCTTAACAATTTCCACATCGGTTATTTTATCCAAATACTTATCTTCTGCCTTAACATGCACATTCTGCATATAAGGGGTTCTGCCGATTAGTTGCCCCTGAGAACCCTTAGAATCTAAAAGCACAGGAACCTTCTTACCGACAAAGCTTTGATTAAATTGTAACTGCTTTTGGTTAAGCAATTCTTGCAATATATCCAATCTTTCAATTTTTATTTTTTCATCCACTTGATTTTTAAGAGAAGCGGCTGGTGTTCCTGGGCGCGGAGAGTACTTAAAAGAATAAGCCTGAATATAATCAACATCATTAACTACTTTTAGTGTTTCTTTAAAATCTTCATCACTCTCGCCTGGGAAGCCAACAATAAAATCTGAGGCAAAGCCTATATCTGGACGCGCCTTACGCAATTTTTCAACCAACTCCATATATTGCTTTACACTATAACGGCGGTTCATCGCTTTTAACACATTATCTGAGCCAGCTTGAATTGGCAGATGCAGATAAGGCATAATTTTTTCAATATCACGGTGCGCTTCAATAATCTCTTCATCCATTTCAGATGGATATGATGTTGTGTAACGAATTCTTTTTATCTCATCTATCTCTGCTATTTTGCGAATCAGATATCCCAAAGAGCGTTCTTTACCGCTATCATCTTCACCATGATATGCATTAACATTTTGCCCTAAAAGATTAATTTCTATAGCACCTTTTTCAACCAGCAAACGAGCTTCTTTTAACACATCTTCAACTGGGCGAGAATATTCAATACCCCTAGTATAGGGAACAACACAATAAGCGCAGAATTTATCACAGCCTTCTTGAATTGCCAAAAATGCATTAGATTTTTTATCCATTGGAGCAGGAAGAAAATCAAATTTACTATCTGTGGGAAAGTCAGTATTTATAACCCCGATATTCTTTTTATTGTTGTTTTTATCTTTTGCATTTAGCTCTTTTTTTCTGATTATTTTTGCCACCATTTCAGGGAGCTTATGATAAGCTTGAGGGCCTAATGCAATATCAACATAAGGAGCTCTGCGCAATATTTCATTATCTTCTGCCTGAACCACACAACCCGTAACCGCTAGAATAAAGTCTTTACCTTCAGCTTCTCTTGTTTGTTTAAGAGATTTTAATCTACCCAAATCAGAGAAAACTTTTTCCGCAGCTTTTTCCCTAATATGACAAGTATTAAGCAACACCATATCTGCTTCTTCTGGTGTTTCTGCTGTTTGGTAACCCAAATTTTTCATGATATCTAGCATCTTTTCGGAATCATAAACATTCATCTGACATCCGAAAGTTTTTATAAAGATTTTTTTAACTGACAAAATTTCTATCCCGTTCTTATTTATATTGCTTAGTTTGCGGTCAATTGCGGTGTTGTAAAATTAAAACCTAACGGGAATAAAAGCAATATTATATTTTAGGTGCAGGGGTTTTATTCTTTGGAGGAAGTTTACCCTCACTTCTTAGCGTATTAGCTTTATTAATCCATGCTGCAGCATATTTTTCACCGATCTTTTTCTGGTTATCGGTTAATTCTTTGGTGATTCTTTTAATGTACTTATCAGCATCTTTATCGTCACCATAAGATGCAATTAAAAACCATGAGTAAGCACTAGTTAAACTTCTGCTTACACCAATGCCCTTCCAATAAAGAACTGCTAACGCGGTTTGAGCAGGAGAATAATCAAGCTCAGCAGAATCTTTTAAGTAAAAAACGGCTCTAAAAGTATTCTTATCAACTGTTTTACCTTCAAGATATTTTATTCCTAAAACATATTTTGAAATAGGATCTTGCTCCATTTCGGCACAGCTCTCCCACATCGCCTGCGCCATCATGCCTCGCCCTTTATCAGCTAGCTGTTGAGCCATCGGGCAGACTGAAGCAGTTTTATCTGCAGAAACGTCTGAAGCAATAGCCGAAACCGCAACAAAAGGAGTGAGCACGAATGCCCAAAGCACAATCGTAAATATGATTCTATCACGTTTTGCCATTTTTCCCCTATTTGTGTATCGCACCCAAACATTTATTTTAACGCAAATCTTAACACATTTCAAAAAAACTGGTAATATTTTTTTTGTTTTTTGTTGATTTACACAATAAATAATGCAAGCATATTACATAATCAAGTAAAATCAACAGCTTCACATTTATATAAAAATAGACAAAAACAACAGTGAGCACCTTAAGAATGATAGATACTAGATGGGAAACAATCGAAAAAGAGGATGGATACGAGCTTTTAGTGTCTCGAATAAACGATTCTGCCCCAACTTATAATCTAAACATTGAAAACTGCCAAATTAAAGTCGCTGACATCTCTTTTTATAGCCAGCTCTTATTGTTAAAGGTAGAGAAAACCTTAGCTCGCCAGCATCAACCGCTCTATTTTATAGCCAATGATGAAAAAATGTTCTTAATCAATGGCAACAAAGAAATTTTTGATGAAATCAACAAGTTCAACCCTCCTGAGATAAACGATGAAACAGTTTTAGATTATTTTTTCTTATATATAGAGTCGTTATCTGCAAATGAAGGTAGCTTTAAGATAATTAAAGATTGGAGAGACATAACTCTTAGCAGTAAAGCCACCAAAGAAGATTTGTGCAATTTAAGTGAAAAGATAACCCCTCCTTATATTGAAGAAAACGAAGAAGGTTTTGCCGCTTACGCTACTATTTTATATGCCAATGATTTATTTAGTTTGTCTGCCAGCATTAACAAAAATGGTGAAGTTTTCTTACAAAACGAAGAACCGACTATGTCTTCTGTCCCCATTAACAAACATATGATGATATAAAGGGACAAAGAAGATGACACAACGTTCTTTAATTGAACATTACAACAACCAAAACCAACCTTGCGATAAACCAAGCTTTAAATGCCCTTTAAAAATAGAAGGTACAGATCGCGAGAAAAGTAAATTAGCTCGCGCGGTAAAACTTGTTATGAAAAGCAAGCCATATGGACAACATGCCATCGCGATGCTTAAAAAGCACGATTATACCCTTGTTCTCACTAGCGCAGAAAAATTACAAGGTTTATGCGATCACGACAAAAAAACTGTTTATCTTGGTGCTAACTTTGATGATGAAAGATTAGCTTTTACGCTAGTTCATGAAGCAGCACACGCTGAACAATATAGTAAATACACACCAAACGCATTTGGGCATAATAATTTAAAAAGCGAAATAATGGTTACCAGAATTCTGGAAGCTGACGCCGATGCCAAAGCAATGATGTATGCATATGACATGAAAGAACGTGGCGACAATTCAATATATGAAAAAATGGCAAAAGATTCACCTGAAATAGCATATGCATTTGAAGAATCCATTTCTAATAAACCTGAAAATCTTCATAACGGCAAAGCTCTAGAAGCTGCTTTTGACGCATGGTTTGATAATGATGCCTATAAATTTTCTTACGAGAAATCTTATTATGTTAAAGAGCTAACAAACATAACCGAAAACGAGCAAGAAGATTGCCATGACTTTGACAACAACATAAACCCCGCAGAAATAGTTTCAAAAATATGCACATCTCACGATGGCAAAATGTATTTTAGCAAAAACCCTTCTGCACTTAATAATGACAAATATGTTGATGTTGCCGCCGAAACAAAAGCATTTTTCAATGCGTGGTTTTCAGGTAGAAAATCTTTATATGGCCTTGAAGAAGACTTTAGCCTTAAAGATATTCCTGTTAGAAACAAAGACACCAGAGAATACCCTGCTTCTCGTGCTATTGTCGCTCCTTCTGCGAGAGACAATATTAACAATCACAACTTTAACAAAAGTTTCGCATCTAAAAACAATAAATCTGGTATTATAAGTATGAGAAACTACTTTTCACGATAAAGAAAGGTTACTCCATGGATTACAGCTCTATTTTAACACAATCCGATAAAACCATTTTCATTGACGTTTTATGCCATTTAGCCTCATGCGACGGGTCTTTTGATGATGACGAGTTTTTATTTATAGAAGGCCTGTCTCTTGCAATTAACACTCCTGCTCCAACTAATAAGAAAATAAGAATGCAAAAACATTAGAGCAAATTATAGATGAGGTTAAAAATATTTCATCTACTGGAGTAGCTCACCATCTAATAAAGGAAATGTTTTTTATTGCTCATTCTGATGGTGATTTATCTGATGATGAGATTATTGCCATATCTCAAATTGGGTTAACAATGGATATTTCGTTAGAAGAAATTCAAAAAATAAGCGAATGGGTTATTGATGAATTAGAAAATAATCTTGAAGAGTAAAGAGGTGCAACATGAAGACAGATAACAAAAAAACTAATGATTATAGTGACGATTATATGTTGCAACGCGTTAATGATGACGAAAGAGCCGAAGGCGGTAGAGCAGAATATTACGAAGAAGCCGAAGCCGGATCAGAAATAATTTCTCACTTGACTGATGGCGATGTTACCAACCAAGATTTAGCTGAATATAAAGAGTTTATGGGTGACCTATCAAACCGCTTAACAGAGCTTGGAAACAACATTTCTGCACTGCAAAGATCTAACAACCCCGCAGCTCAAGCCAGAGCTGAAGACTTGCGCCGCAAATATTTACGCCTTAAGCAATTAAAATCTGTCGTACAAGAAGTGGGCAAAGATCATGCTAAGGCGGATAAAGAACAGACACCAGAAGAAAAAGAAAAAGCAAAAAAACGTGGTGATATCGCCGCCAAAATTGTTGACGGAATGAAAGAAGGCAAGAATCCTGCGAAAGCCATGCGCTTACTCAACCTAGCCCCAAATGGCAAAAAACTTGAGATGGCAGAGGATACAATGTTCCTTGCTATGATGCTAAGCCAAGGCAAAAACAAAACTCCAGAAAAAGAACAACCTCCTAAAGATAAGCCTCGTAACCTAGCAGAGCTCACAGGCAGAGGCACAACTATTAAACCGCGAAAAACTCAAGCGTTTGATGCACAAAAAGCTCAAGCATTGTTACAACAGCGCTCTCAGTCTCAACGATAACAAGCTAGCTTTTCTTGCTATGTTGTTACAAGTTGTGCGCATAATGCACGAGCAAAAACATATGAAACATTTTTCTAACTTACTTTAAACTTGATAAAAATGTGGTTTATGACAAAACCAGAAACAAGCAACAATCACCTAATATAAAAAGGCGTTAACACAATAAATATTGCAAAAGGCGTAGTTAGACACTATTTTCTAGCTTAAAGAGATGTTTGCTTAAAAATAGATTGAAGGAGCAAAATATGCATGTAATCATTGTGCCAATATTGCTAACACTAAACACAATAATCAACATATATGTTAACCTTATAATCGCCTCTGTGA
>QKFK01000094.1 GCA_003252195.1 Rhodospirillales bacterium | reverse complement strand
ACTGCACAAATTTTCTTATAAGTGTCGACTATTTTTTGTTTTTTTTCTGTGCTCATTACGCCCTCTTTTTTACAAATAAATTTACTAATCCTTGCTTTGAAGCTTCACAAACGCCCGCCTCTGTAATCAACCCTGTAACGTATTTTGCAGGAGTAACATCAAACCCGTAATTAGCAGCTTTGGTTCTTTCAGGGCAAATCCGCACTTCTTGAATAGAGCCATCTTTTGCCCTGCCTTTAACCCAAGTTACTTCTTCTTCCGCTCTTTCTTCAATCGGCACTTCTTTAACACCATCAGCAATAGTCCAATCAATAGTTGGCGATGGTAGGGCCACATAAAATGGAACATTATTGTCATGAGCGGCAAGCGCTTTTAAGTAAGTTCCTATCTTATTACACACATCTCCATTTGATGAGGTTCTATCAGTGCCAACAATGCACATATCGACCATACCATGTTGCATTAAATGCCCGCCGCAATTATCTACAATTAAGCTATGAGGAACACCATGCTCACTTAACTCCCATGCCGTAAGCGAGGCCCCTTGAGAACGAGGTCTTGTTTCATCTACCCACACGTGAAGTGGAATTCCCTCATTAAAGGCTTTGTAAACAGGGGCAAGAGCTGTGCCCCAGTCAACTGTTGCTAGCCACCCTGCATTACAATGGGTCAAAATATTAAAGACTTTAGGGCAACCATTTTCTTGCCAAATTTTACGGATTATCTCTAGACCATAATCACCTATTGTTTCGCATATTTTAGCATCTTCATCAGCTAATTCACCCGCTCTTTTATAAGCCACAGCTTCTCTTTTTTCTACAGGTGTCTGGCTTAACAACCCCACCATGTCATCTAATGCCCATCGCAGGTTCACAGCGGTTGGTCTGGTTTTATACAATATCTCATAAGCTGCCGATATATTTTCATCAGAGGCATTTTCTCTCATAGCTAAAGCCATGCCATACGCGCCAGTTACTCCAATTAAAGGAGCTCCGCGAACAAGCATGTCTTTAATCGCCGTAGCAGCCTGATGCACATTTTCTAAACTTGCGATAATTAGCTCATGAGGCAATGCTGTCTGATCTATTATTTCAACACTCCAACCATCTTCTCCAACCCAGATGGTGCGCATATTTCTTCCTTTTACTTTCATTTTATCCCCTTGCAAAATTTGCCATAATTATATAGTTTATTTGAAAATATTCCAATTAATTAAAAGAGAAAAAACATGAGACTTGCTCTATATCAACCAGACATCCCTCAAAACACAGGAACAATGCTTAGAATGGGCGCATGCCTTGGTATAGAGGTTGATGTTATAGAGCCATGCGGTTTTGTTTTTAATGATAAAAAACTCCAAAGAGCTGGTATGGATTATACAGATATTGTTAAAATTCATCGCCATCCATCATGGGACGATTACAAGGCTTATTTAAAGAACGAGCACCCCAATGCCCGCATAATCCTTTTAACAACAAAAGCAGACTCTAATTATTTTGATTTCAAATTCCAAAAAGACGATGTCATTCTTATGGGTAGAGAAAGTGCTGGTGTTCCAGAATCTGTGCATAACGAAGCAAATGCCCAAGTTACTATACCAATGGTAGAAGAAGCACGCTCTTTAAACGTGGCCATCTCTGCTGGAATGGCTTTAAGCGAGGCTTTACGCCAAACAGGATCATTCCCAGTTAAGTAACCTTGAAATTTGCATATTTTCATTAATATCCAGAATAAATATCGAAGCCAGAACTCCATACTAACCCCAATATTTTTGCTAATATGCGTAAGCAAAAACTTAGCGCAAAAACTACTTTTTGCACTTGCACATCGCTAGCTTATTATAAAAAATTACCTTACTGGAGGTGGTGTATATGGGAAAGAGTTATTTTTAGAATAAAGCTTTTTATGAGCCTCAATCTCTTCATCTTTTTTAAGATCATCCATCCAATAACGCCAATCAAACCATTTATGAAAAATATTTGCTATGCGTTTGTATCCAGAATCAACAGGCAAAAAACCACCTGATTTTTCTAATGAATCACGCCATTCTCCATCAGAAAACAAATGCTTAAAGACATCTAGATAGGCAATATCAAGCTTGTCAGCTATTTCAGCATATTTTTTATTAAGCTCTTCTAGAGCATTATTTATAGTTGAACGCGTTTTAAGATCATCATTTATTTTAACGGCTAATGCAGGCACAACACCAACCCACAAAACATTGGTCTTGGCTTTCATTTGTGTCATAAGCTCTTCAACCGCAGGAATGGTTTTTTCATCAAGATAGTATGAATCATTTTCTTCGTTTTTGCTAAGCATAGATAAGCGAGAAAGACACACGACAGCAACTTCGGCATTACGGTTATCCATCTCAGATTGCCAAATACGAGCAACATCATCAACACTCGCTTCAGGCATAGATTGATTAAAGGCAATAAAGTCTTTGCCGTTTTTCTTTTCTGCCTCATATACATAGCCAACCCAACCGCCCCAAGAAGTGCAGTAAGTGCCATATACAAAATCACCACCAAAGAAACAAGCTACCTTAGACATACCAACTCCATAATCATTTACAAAATCAATTGTAAATGCTTGTTATTTTATCGCAAGCTATTTTTATTATAGTCGGGATAAAGCTTTTTATGACACCATATCATAAAGTTTATTTAAAAGGGCTAACCTATCTGGTGCAAAATGATTATCTGCCCACCATTTTTCTAGGTTAAACAGTACATCACCAATCTCTCTGCCCTCTTCTATTCCCGCATCTATAACATCGCCACCCTTAATCGGAAACTCTAACGGCCTCCATGCCTTTGCTCTTTCTAAAAGCTCATGACAATGTTCGCAATTAATATTTGAATGTTTAGCCCAATTCATCAAAACAGAATTTACAAACATGCATGTGCCATATTGGTGCAACATTTTACTTGTCTCATGCTCATCAATCAAACAATCGGCATTCACTTGATCACCGATTATAGATACAAGATATTTTTTATCCTTATTTGACAATTTCAGGCGATATGAAACTTTATCCGCCATAACCAAATCGTCACCGATTAACGCTGCCAATCTTCTTACAGGGTCCGTATGTACAATTTCATCTATATGAAGCCTTGTTTCTAGATTCACTATTTTATCAAAAATAGCCAGAGTTGCTTCAGACGCACTAGGGATTACATAATTTAAAACTCTTGCATCATACATCAAATTGATGGCTACAGATGCTTTTTCAGAAAGAAGCAATTTAAACAATTCATCACGAATTCTCTCACCCGATAGATTTGATATATTTTCTGCCATTTTAAGGCAGGCATTAAAGCTCGCCTCGTCAAAACTATTTCCATAACCAGCATAAAATCTAAAGAAACGCATTACGCGCAAAGCATCTTCTTCTATTCTTTTTTGTGGATTGCCAATAAACTTTACATGCCCCGCTCTTAAGTCTTCTTGCCCGCCAACATAATCATAGATACGCCCCTCTGAATCCATATAAAGAGCATTTATAGTTAAATCTCTGCGCAAAGAATCTAAGCGCCAATCTTTGGTATATGTAACCTCGGCATGACGACCATCTGTTTTTATATCTTCTCTTAAAGAAGTGATTTCTACAAATCTATTTCCTAAAACAGCCTGATTGTCATAAGAATTATAATTAATTATAGCGCTAATTGTTCCAAAAGCCTTACCTGTTGGAATTGATTTAACGCCAATATCATTTAAAATTCTTTCCACTTCATCTGGTGTAGCGTCCACCGCCATATCGATATCTTTAATATCTTTGCCGATAAGCATATCTCTAACCGAGCCACCTACTAAGCGAATCTCATATCCATTATCTACAAAAGCCTTAAACAATGTCACTAAATCTTTGTCGTTAAGGATTCTGTCTTTATCACTTGTTGACACCAGCATCTTTAGCCCCCTTAAGTTGCCCGTCAATATATTTTCCGCCCTGATAATGAGCTGGGCTATAAATAGCACCTGCATCATATCGCTCATCTGTAAAGGACATATAAAAAGCTAAAATTAAAGAAAGCAACACACTCCATATGATAGCTTTTTTTATTTGTTTTTCTTCTAATTTCTGATTTTTTTTATTGAGTAAAACATAGAAAACTATCGGTAAAGACATTAACGCCAAATAAATCAAGATAACTCTCGGCATTTTTTGCTTTCCTCTATTTTAAAGAATTGTCCTCCACTCCATATCCCATATTCTATCTTATCACAGACATCTCTTTTATCAACAAGTTCTGATAATGCATAAAAAACTTTTCTGGATAACTTTGCCCACAATCCTTTTTTTACAAACACATAGGGGATAAGTTCGTCTTCATTTGACCCTTTTTTAAAAACCATGGGATGGTCTTTATCTAGAGGGACAATCTCATCAATATTGGTCTTAAAGCTAATGTTCTGATTTTCGCCACAGCCACACCGAAAAAACTCTGTCATCATAAAAGGAGCATCGGCTACAGTTACTTCACTTCTATTCTCTGGGCAGCATAGGTAATAGCTCCCATTTTTATCCATGGACAATAAAGATGAAAAAAGGCAGATCATCTCTTGTTGCTCGACCTTATTTCCTCTAAAATACCAATCACAATTTTTATCGATGTAGAATTCGTTTTTCATAACTTTTTAATTCGTTTCTAATATCATTTTTATTTATATTTGTATGAAGGAAGAAAAAACAATAACCTACCTTCATTTTTGAACAAGCATTAAGATAAAATTTATGGAAAAACTATCCTTTTTTGAAAATATATACTTCTCCTGCAAATGGATAATTGGCTTATTGTTTTTTATCCCAAGCATTTTAATGTTTATAAATATCAAAACATCAAACTCAAGTTTTATTTCTTCTCACAAAACAAAATTTCTTCAGGGAACAATCTTATTCTTTTTAATCTGCGCCTTATCTGGCCCTCTTTTTAATCCATCTGAGCTAAGCCTTAATAGAGACAATCACAAAATATTTTTAATGCTAGAAAACGACTGGTCTACCCAGGATAATTGGAATGACGCAAAGAAAAAGGCCTCACAGATTATCAATAAAGCTATAGATTTTCATATGCCTATAAACATAGCTTCTTCCTCACCCGATGTAGAAGGAAGTTTTCTTTATGCAACAAACGCAAATCCTGCGATTGCCAAATATTGGTACTTGCCACAAATAAAACCTCAAAAATTCCCTGATTTTACAAAAATCACGAAGAATATATTAGATAGCAATCTTTCAAATTTTGATAGCTTTTGGGTTGGTCATAATATTAACTACCCAGATAAAGAGGATGCGTTATCAACCCTCCAGCATTATGGCTCTGTTGCTTTTATACCCAGCAAACAAAAAAGTAATATCTTTATAAGAGAAGCTTCTGCAGAAAATGATACTGTTTCTGTTTCTTTATCCCTTGCAGGAGAAAAGTTGCGATCTAAAAAAAATCTAACTCTACAAGTTCTTGATAACAAAAAACGTCCAATCGATATCAAAAAAGCAACTCTTAAAAGTAAGGAGACGAACAAACAAATAAACATCACCTTGCCTCCTAAATTAATTCGTCAAATTGCTTTTATAAAAATTAAAGAAGCCAACAATATTGGGGCGACTTACAAAATTAATAAAAATTGGTATAAACCTTTAATACTAGTTTTGGGCAAAGGCATGCATAGCTCAAATTCTGGCAAAAAATCTTCTTATAAGCATGGCGGTTTCTTTATAAGCTCTGCATTAGAAGGGCTTGCAGATATTTCTTTTGATATTGAAGATATTAAAAATGACCCAGCGAGTATTTTTATTGCTGACAACGTCGTAATAACCCCAGCCATTGAAAACGCTCTTATGTTATGGCTTGAGCAAGGAGGCAAATTAATCTATTTTGCCGAAGACAAACCAATATTAAACATCTTCAAGCTTTTTGATAAGATAGACAGCTATAAACTACCCCAAAGACTTGAGCACAACAATATCACATCTAATACTGATGGAATAAGCCTATATAAAACCATTCAGGCCTCTGACGAGAAAACATATAAAGATGAGAACTGGCAACCGATTATATCTTTAAAAAACCAACAACCTTTAATCTCTGAAAAAGTGATTGGCAGAGGTAAAGCGGTGTTTGTACATGCATCATCTGCACCTATCGGCAATAACATTGTCTTAAACTTAGACTTTATTAAAATCATAGCATCTCTTGCTGATATTTCTTTACCAACACAAGAAACAAAAAACTTATTTAATGATGATTTATACGAGTTACAAACACTTAAACAACTACCATCTGGAATATATACCGATGAGGAGAGCAAAATAGAGGCAGAAATATCAATATCTCCATATTTCTTATTTTTAGCTCTTGCCTCCTGTTTTATAGAATATTTCCTCGCGAAAAAGGCTCGCCAACCCATTAGCAAGCTAAGATTAATCCCTTATAGCATTATTTTAATACAGGCTTTGCGCCTATGGGGGTTTGACTTTGTCGTAAAAATTATTACCATGCCAATATTGTTGTCTTACATTTGGTATAGAGAACTACACAAACAAAAACAAACACAACCCACAAAGGAGTAAATATGAGAGGCTATTTTGGTATCGGAGTAGAACAGATATCTAAACCTTATAATGTTGGTAGTTTATTTCGCTCTGCCCACGCATTTGGAGCGAGCTTCGTTTTTACGGTAAATGCTGCTTACACAAAAAAAGAAGGCGGTAGAACAGACACGTCAAACGCTATTGAACATTTGCCTTTTTATTCTTTTCCAAATATTGATAACATGCACCTACCAAATAACTGCAAATTAGTCGGCGTTGAGTTGATTGAAGATTCTATTGAGCTTCCAAGTTTTAGACACCCTATTAATGCGGCTTATATCTTAGGGCCAGAAAAAAGCTCTTTAAGCCCAATGATGCTAGAACGCTGTGACTATACTATTAAGATCCCTACAAAATTCTGCCTAAATGTTGGAATTGCAGGGGTGCTAACCATGTATGACAGAATTTTATCTATGGGTAAATTTCCTCCTCGCCCAGTAAGAACTGGAGGCCCTACAGAAATGTTAAAAGACCATGTTCATGGCAAACAAATTTTCCGCACAGGCAGCCCATATGAATATGATGAAAACCAATTAATGGGGACTTTTAGAGACTCTGCCCCAATGGCAGAAGTAGAACTTAGTATAAATGATGAAGATTTTCGTGATTAACTCTTTATTACATTAGTTTTTTTGCTATCATATGAAAATCATCAGATAAACAAACAGGTGAAATTATGAAAAAGTTATCGATTATATCAATTTTTATTCTCAGCATGTTTTTAAGCACAAATGCCATCGCACAGAATGTTGAAAACATTGGGGAGTTTGATGATTGGATGGCATATTCATTCAAAGAAAAAAGCGGAAAAGTTTGTTATATAGCGAGCTCTCCTAAAAAGGATGACGGTAACTACACATCTAGAGGTGATATTTTTGCTATCGTAACACATCGCCCAGGATTGGCTTCATACGATGTATTGCATATCATAGCTGGTTACACATATAAATCTCAATCGCCTGTAAAAGTAAGAATCGGCACCCAAGATTTTGAACTATATACAAAAGACAATTCTGCATGGGCTCAAAACTCAGAAACAGATACAAAAGTTGTTAACGCTATGCGTAAGGGTGTAAGAATGGTTGTGCATGGTTCTTCTTCACGCGGAACCAAAACAACTGACACTTATTCTCTAAAAGGTTTTTCTAACGCCTATAATGCAATTAGTTCTGCTTGTGGTAAGAAGTAGATAATTTTGCAAAACAAACTATTTATAAAAATAGCAAAAGCCCATTTAGAATTAAATGGGCTTTTTTATATTATTATGAAACAGCTACTCTAACAGAATACCATTAGTTTTAATCAATTTAAAAAACGGTTATGTCTTAGACCGTCTTATTTGTTTTTTTCATTGGAATCGAGTTTCTCTCATAAAACTCTCCGTCATAATATCCCTGTATAGACTTATCTGTCTCAGCTTTTTCTAAGCGATACTCCGCTAATGCGCAATATTCAGTTTCTTTTTCTATACCCACAAATTTTCTATTTAATTTTTTTGCGACAACTGATGTTGTTCCAGAGCCTAAGAATGGATCAAACACTATATCGCCTTCCTTAGATGATGCTAAAATCAATTTAGCTATTAATTTTTCCGGTTTTTGAGTTGGGTGGTCGGTATTTTCTGGCATTGACCAAAAGGGAATAGAAATATCATTCCACAAATTAGATGGGTGCGTTAGACGATAATTACCCTCTTTACCCTCCTGCCAGTCTTTGGGAGCACCTTCTTTATTTCTATATGGAGCAATCACTTTTTTCTTTAGCTTAACCGCTTCTATATCAAAATAATAATCATTTGACTTAGTACAGAACCAAATATCTTCACTACAGTTTTTCCAATTGTTCTGTGAGCCTCTACCCTTTTCTCTTTCCCATGTTATGCGGTTTTGCACCTTAAAATAACGAGATGCAACTTCATATATAGCCAAAGAGCTTTTCCAATCTGAACAGAT
>QKFK01000185.1 GCA_003252195.1 Rhodospirillales bacterium | reverse complement strand
GTGATGTGGTTGGACGTACAGGGCGTGACTTAGTTATAAAAATGCTCCCAACATTGCGCGAAAAAATGAAACTCGATTTTGTTGTGGTTAATGCCGAAAATTCTGCTCATGGATTTGGGGCAACCCCTGATATTTGTAAACAAATTTATGATGCTGGTGCTGATGTGATTGTTATGGGCAATCATGTGTGGGATCAAAGAGAAATTATTCCTTTTATGGATAAAGAAAAAAGAATTCTTCGTGCGCTTAACTTTCCTAAAACAACAGCTGGTTCTGGCTATGGAATTTATGAGACTGTTAAGGGTAAAAAAGTTTTGGTGTTTCAGGTAATGGGGCGCCAATTTATGGAGCCATTAGACTGCCCTTTTGTGGCAACAGATGAGCTTTTGAGAAGCTTTCGCCTAAAAGCAAATGTCGATGTAATTATTGCTGATATGCATGGTGAAGCAACTAGCGAAAAAATGGCTTTTGGTCATTTTTGTGATGGTCGTGTTTCTATGGTGGTTGGCTCTCATACTCATGTTCCAACTGCAGATTTGCAAATATTAAGCGGTGGTACAGCTTATTTAACCGATGCTGGAATGTCTGGGTCATATGATTCGGTTATTGGCATGAGAAAAGAAGAATCTGTTTCACGTTTTGTAACTAGAGTAAGGCGTGAAAAATTTGTGCCAGCTAGTGGCGAGGCCAGTTTGTGTGGAATGTTTGTAGAAACCGATGATGCAACTGGTTTGTGCAAAGATTGTCGCACAATAAGGCTAGAGGGCAGTTTAAAAGAATTAACAACACTTGATTCGTTTTAATATACAGGATATATTACGTTTTATGTGTTCGCTGTTTGTGCCCAAAACAGCATATCTTATTGTGTTATAACTAAAATTTGTAAGGATTAAACCTATGGCAGGTCACTCCCAGTTTAAGAATATTATGTTCCGTAAAGGAGCTCAGGATAAAAAAAGAGCAAAAGTTTTTGCTAAATTGGCTAAAGAAATCACAGTTGCTGCAAAATCAGGTATGCCTGAACCTGATAGAAACCCAAGATTGCGTCTCGCTATTCAAAAAGCACGTGTTGAAAATATGCCAAAAGACAATATAGAAAGAGCAATCAAAAAAGCTGACCCTTCTCAGAATGAGGGCAATTATTCAGAAATCCGTTATGAAGGATATGGCCCTGCTAGTTCAGCGGTTATTGTTGAAGCTTTGACAGATAATAAAAACCGTACAGCAACAAACGTACGTACTATTTTTAGTAAAAAGGGCGGAGCTTTGGGTGAAACTAATTCTGTTGCATTTAATTTTGAACGTATTGGTTATATTGAGTTTCCAGTTGCAACAGCATCTGCAGATGAAATGTTTGAAGCTGCTTTAGAAGCTGGCGCTAATGAAGTTGTAAGTGATGAAGAAATTCACTCAATTGAAACAACTCCTGATGATTTGTCAGCTGTTTCTACAGCGTTAGAAGAAAAATATGGCACGCCAACAGCTGCACGCTTGGAGTGGAAAACTCTTAACAAGCTAGAAGTTAAAGATGTTGATACCGCTAAACAATTAATGGACTTCGTTGACGCATTAGAAGACGATGATGATGTTCAAGATGTTTATTATAATTTTGAGATAGCTCCAGACGTATTGTCTCAGCTAGGATAATAACGAAAGCTCAATTATGAAGCTATTAGGTTTAGACCCCGGCCTGCGTAAAACGGGCTGGGGTATTATACATGTAGAGAATAACCATCTGTCATATATTGCAGATGGCAAGGTCACTTCTAATCCTAATCTCACCTTGGGCGAAAGATTAGCAGAGCTTCATGAGGGGATTAAACAGGTTATTGATTTATATAAGCCAGATGAAGCCGCTATTGAAGAAACATTCGTTAATAAAAACCCAGAATCTACCCTAAAATTGGGACAAGCTAGAGGCGCTGTGATTTTAGCGCCAGCTTTAGCAGGGCTTATGGTTTATGAATATGCCCCAAACAAAATAAAAAAAGCGGTAGTTGGTAGTGGGCACGCAGCAAAAGAGCAAGTTGGCATGATGGTGAAAATGCTTCTTCCAGGGGCTAAGCCTTCATCGGAAGATGCTGCCGACGCTTTGGCGGTGGCGATTTGCCATGCACATAATCGTAAAACAAATATATTAGAAAACCTCATGAAGGCAGGAAGATAATGATAGCAAAATTACGTGGTATAGTTGACACATTAGGCGATGATTATGTTGTTTTAGATGTTAATGGGGTTGGGTATTTGGTTTTTTGCTCATCTCGCACGTTGTCAAAATTGCCTCGCGAAGGTGGTGAGGCCACATTATATATAGAGACCCATGTTAGAGAAGATCATATTCATCTTTATGGCTTTGCCGATGCAATGGAAAAACACTGGTTCTTAACACTTGGCACCGTTCAAGGTGTGGGTGCAAAAGTCGGTTTAGCTATATTGTCAGCATTGCCTGCAGATCAGATATCTCATGCTTTAATGTCAGGAGATAAGTCCGCTTTTGCCATGGCTAATGGTGTTGGGCCAAAGCTTGCAATGCGTATTATTACCGAGCTTAAAGATAAAGCTGGAATTGATTTATCTGCTTCATCATCTGGAGTGGCAATTAGCTCTTCAGCTTCTGTATCATCTGTAGCTTCGGCTGGTGGAATGATAGAAGATGCTGTTTCTGCTTTGGTTAATCTTGGTTACCAACGTTTGGAGGCTTATGCAACAGTTAGCCATCTTTGTAAAGAGATGGGCGATAGTGCTTCTGTTGAGAGTTTAATTAAACAAGCATTACATGCTTTTGCTAAGAAGGGTTAGATATGGAAGAGGCCAGAATTATAGATACAAAGCCAATTTCAGGTGATGCTATTGGTACAGAAGAATCTTTAAGCTTACGCCCACTGTCACTAGATGATTTTATTGGGCAAAAGCTTGTTTGTGAGAATTTAAGTGTGTTTATTGGTGCTGCTAAGCAACGAGGCGAGGCTTTAGATCACGTATTGTTATTTGGCCCCCCAGGTTTGGGAAAAACAACGCTTGCCCAAATTGTTTCACACGAATTAGGTGTTGGTTTTAGAGCAACATCTGGGCCGATGATATCAAAAGCTGGGGACTTAGCTGCTATTTTAACCAATCTAGAGCGCAATGATGTTTTATTCATAGATGAAATTCACCGCTTAAATCCTGCGATTGAAGAAGTTTTATATTCTGCTATGGAAGATTTTCAGCTTGATTTGATTATTGGTGAAGGACCTTCTGCTCGCACAGTTAAAATTGATTTGCAACCATTTACATTAGTAGGGGCAACAACCCGTTCTGGTCTTTTAACTACACCACTTAGAGAGAGATTTGGTATCCCTTTACGTTTAGAATTTTATAAGCCAGAAGACTTAGAAAAAATTGTTTTACGTGGCGCAGGTATTTTAGGAATAGATTTAAGTAGAGATGGTGCTAATGAAGTGGCTCGTCGCTCCCGTGGCACGCCTCGTGTAGCAGGCAGGTTGCTAAAAAGGGTGAGAGACTTTGCCCTTATGTCAGGTGGTGGCACGGTTGATAGAGCTAAGGCTGATGGTGCATTAAGCAGGTTAGAAGTTGATTCTATGGGGCTTGATTCTATGGATAGACGTTATTTAATGTGTATTGCCCAGCATTATGGCGGTGGCCCTGTTGGTGCAGAAACTTTATCGGCTGCTTTGTCAGAAGAACGCGATACTATCGAAGACGTAATAGAGCCATATTTGTTGCAATTAGGCTTTTTGCAACGTACACCGCGTGGCCGTATGATATCTGAGACAGGGTATAGACATTTAGGACTAACCCCAAAAATCAGGGCTGAGCAATTTAATTTATTATCAGATAATGAGTAGGAAAAGATAATGTTAGAACCAACAAAAGGTGAAATCATTGGCAAAGAGCACGTTTATCCGATTAGAGTTTTTTATGAAGATACAGATGCTGGAGGAGTGGTTTATTACGCAAATTATCTTCGTTTTGCAGAAAGAGCTCGTAGTGAATTTTTACGTTTTTTGAGCACATCATGGGCTGGCGATATGAGCGATATCGATTTGGTTTTTATGGTTAAGCATTGTGAAATTGAATATAAAGCTCCAGCAAAATTAGACGAAGCTATAGAAATGCACACGACATTAAAAGAAATGGGTGGCGCATGGCTGTTAATGGAGCAAAAAGTGGTCAGAAATTCTCAGGAATTGGTGGTCATTAATATAAAATTAGCGACTGTAAGCTTAAATAGTGGTAGGCCATCTAGGATTCCTGCTGGACTAAAAGAAAAGATGGCAGAATTTATTAGCAATTAACTTTAGGGTAGAAGAATGGAAACAGAGGCAATAGGAACTGTTGCGCATTCAGATTTATCAATCTGGGCGTTGTTTATGCAAGCAGATTTTATCGTTAAATCAGTAATGATTGCATTGATGGGCGCATCAATATGGTCATGGACAATTATTTTTGACAAGTTTCTAACGCTCAAAGATATAAAAGATAGAATTCGCAAATTTGAAGAAAGCTTTTGGTCTGGTGGCTCTTTAGATAAGCTATATGATAAAATTGGCTCAAAACCCCAAGACCCTATGTCATGCGTGTTTGTTGCAGCTATGAGAGAATGGAAACGCAATGATATTAAAGCAGTTAGCCACGGCGGAACTAAAGGCGCTAGCTTGCAACAACGTTTAGAAAGAGCAATGCATATCACTCTTGATAGAGAACTTGATAAATTAGAAAACAGAGTAAGCTTTTTAGCTTCTACAGGTTCAGTTTCTCCATTCGTTGGTTTGTTTGGTACAGTTTGGGGTATTATGAATAGCTTTCACTCTATTGGTATGTCTCAAAACACTAGCTTAGCCGTTGTTGCCCCAGGTATTGCTGAAGCTTTATTTGCAACAGCGTTGGGTTTGGTAGCAGCTATCCCAGCCGTGCTTGCTTATAATAAAATTTCTTCATCAATTGATAGATTGTCACGCAGATTAGAAAATTTCTCAGGTGAGTTTGCTTCTATCTTATCTCGTCAAATTGATACAGCATCACTAGAATATGCTGGAGAATAATCATGGCTTTTTCGGGTGCTAAAGGAAACGGAAGAGAACGAGGAGCAAGACGCAGAGCTGTTAGCGAAATTAATGTTACGCCAATGGTCGATGTTATGCTTGTGTTGCTAGTTATCTTTATGGTAACTGCGCCAATGTTAACAACAGGTATTCCGCTTGATTTGCCAAGGGCTCAAACCAAACCAATGGAAGGTAGCGATGTAGCTCTTAATGTGAGCGTTGATGCCGATGGTATGGTTTATCTGGGTAAAGATAGGGTTGATTATGCTAGTCTGGTTTCAAAATTAGGAAGCATTAAAGAGCAAAATAGAGATATTCGTATAGTTGTGAGCGGTGATAGAAAAGCTGATTACGGTACGGTTATTGAGGTTATGGCTCTCCTAAAAAATGCAGGTTTTTCAAAGGTTGGACTTAAGACAGATGGCTCTAAGGCTCAACATGTACGCGGTAAAAAATAAAGTATAAATTTATGCAAAAAAGTCTGGGTTTTTCAATATTATTGCACGTGGTAGTAATTATATTACTAACCTCAGATATTGCCTCATTGTGGAGGCCAGAGGTAAATTTATTAGAAGTTCCGATTATTGTTGACCTTCAAGATGTTAAAATAACCGATATAACTAATTTACCGAAGTTGGTGAAAGAGGTTGAAAAACCAAAAAATCTGCCTGAAGAAAAACAGCCTCAGATTGTTAAAAAGGCTGAGCCTGAAGATGTGGAAGAAGCCCGCAAAAAAGAAAATATTGCGGCTAATGAAAAAGCTCCAGAACCAGAGCCAGAAAAAGTTGAACCAAAACCTGAGCCAAAAGAAGAGGTTAAAGAAGAAAGTGATGCTGCCGAGCTAAAGCTTGAAGAAGAAAAGCAGGCAAAGAAAAAGCTCGAAGAGAAGAAAAAACAAGAAGAAGAGAAAAAGGCTAAAAAAGAAAAAGAAGAGCTTAAGAAAAAGATGGCAGCTTTAAAGCCTCCGCCAAAGCCTAAAACAGCGCCTAAGCCAAAAGAAAATAAAAAGGAAGAGCCTAAACTTGATAGCGCTATGCAAAGCTTGCTTGCCTCTGTTGGTGAAATTAAGAAAAATATCGCTAACAAGCCGAAGGCTTATGAAATTGAAAAAGGTAGCGAAGAGCTAGTAAATACTGGTGTTGAAGGCGGGCAGGGTGGTTCTTGGTCTAGAGAAATATCAATCAGTGAAAAAGACGCTATTGGTGGCAGATTAAGAAACTGTTGGAACTTAGACCCTGGTGCTAGAGGTATTGATAATATGGTTGTTGAAATTAGAGCTTATTTAGAAGCCGATGGTTCTGTTTCTAGAGCCGATATTTTAGATAAGTCTCGTTATAATAATGATAAATTCTTCCGCTCTGTGGCTGAGAGCGCAAGAAGAGCGGTGTTTATTTGTTCGCCATTTAGTTTGTTTCCAGAAAAATATCCAGAGCAATATGGAATGTGGCGTACTTTATTGTTAAGATTTAACCCACTAAATGGTGGTGTGTATTAGTAGATATGTTTGATATAGGGGAAAAACATGCGTAGAGTTTCTTGGTTGCTAGTTAGTTTGCTTGCGTTATTTTCACTTGGCTTTAGCTGTGTTGAAGCCAGAGCAGAAATTAAAATTGATATCGCTGGCGCAAAAAAAGATCCTCTTCCTGTTGCTATTCCAGATTTTTCTGCTGAGACAGCAAAAGAAAAAGAACTATCAAAACAAATTATAGAAGTAGTATCCGCAGATTTAGTGCGTTCTGGATTGTTTAGTATAGTTGATAAAAACTCTTATATTCAAAGCTTTGATTCAATAAATGTGCAACCTAACTTTACAGATTGGCAAGCGATTAAATCTCAAGCCCTTGTGCAAGGAAGGGTGAAGGTAATAGGTGCAAATTCTGTGCGCGTAGAATTTAGGCTTTGGGACGTGTTTGCAATGAGCCAAATGCAAGGACAGGCTTTTACAACCGAAATTACAAATTGGCGCCGTATATCGCATATGATTGCAGATGATATATATGAAAGAATAACTGGTGAGAATGGTTATTTTGATACAAGAATTGTATATATTGCTGAAACAGGTATTGCAACAAATCGTATTAAACGTTTAGCGATTATGGATCAAGATGGTGAGAACCATAAGTTTTTGACAAATGGTGAGGCAATGGTTTTAACACCACGTTTTTCACCAACTGTGCAACAGATTGTTTATATGTCGTATTATCATGATACTCCACGTGTGTATATTTTTGATATTGAGACAGGTCGCCAAGAAAGATTGGGCGATTTCCCCGGTATGACCTTTGCGCCACGTTTTTCACCAGATGGCAAAAGCGTAATTATGAGCATGAGCAAGAACGGCAATAGTGAAATTTATGTAATGAACTTATCTTCTAAAAAAGCAAAAAGAATTACATATCACCCTGCGATTGATACTTCTCCATGTTTTTCCCCTGATGGTGAACAAATAGTGTTTAACTCAGATAGGGGCGGTAATCAGCAATTATATGTTATGGAAAAAGATGGTTCTAAAGTAAAACGCATTAGTTTTGGCGAGGGACGCTATGCAACCCCTGTTTGGTCGCCTCGTGGAGACTATATTGCTTTTACAAAAATGTTAAATGGCCGATTCTATATTGGAGTTATGCACCCAGATGGAAGCGGAGAAAGACTCTTATCTGAAGATTATTTGGTCGAAGGGCCTACTTGGTCTCCAAACGGACGCGTTTTAATGTATTTTAGAGAAAGTAGAACCGGCAGAAAGAGCCATTCTCCTACTAAAATATACTCAATTGACTTAACAGGATACAATGAAAGACAGGTAATTACTCCTGTTGAGGCATCTGACCCTGCTTGGTCTCCGTTATTGCCGTAACTGTATGATTTTTAGCTGAAAATAAAGATTTTTTTAGTTTGCCATTGCAAAATGCTAATTTTTATATAAATATCATAGCGATAGTTTTTTTCTATCATCTGGGTGTAAGCAGGCACAGATTAAATTTTTTAATGGAGACTTATATATGAAACGTTTTCTTAGTATGTTCGCAGTTCTTGCTGTATTAGCAGGTTGCGCAGGTAGTGATGGACTTGGCGGTGTGATGATCGATGCTAACGGCAAAGAGATCCCTTTTGGTACACCAGCAGATTTCGTAGCTAGAGCTCAAGACAGAGTTTTCTTCGCTCTTGATTCTTCTACATTGTCATCAGAATCTACAAAATCTTTAGACTTCCAAGCTAAATGGCTTAAGAAATATGACGAAACTAAAGCTGTTGTAGCTGGTCACTGCGACGAACGCGGTACACGTGAATACAACTTGGCATTGGGCGAACGCCGTGCACAAGCAGTTAAAGATTATTTGATTTCTAAAGGCGTAAAATCTTCACGCGTAGAAACAATTTCTTACGGTAAAGAACGTCCAGCACGTCCAGCAGTTATGGGTTCAAACGAAGCAGCTTGGGCTCAAAACCGTAGAGGCGTAACAACTATTAAGTAATTTTTCTTATAGTTGCATTTATTTGTGCCTGTCTGTATTGTATGCAGACAGGCACAATTTTATTTGGGGTAATAAAATGTTATTTAAAAACTTTATGCTTAAGCTCGTTTTAGTGTTTTCGATTTGTGTGATTGCTTCTGGGCAAGTTAAAGCCCAAGATGTTCAGCCTTTGATAGACAAGATTGATAAATTAGAAAGAGACATGGTTATTTTGCAACGCCAAATTTATAGAAGCGGCGTAACAGGCGAAAGCGTAAAGGTTGAAAAGCCAGCAGAAACAATTATTGAAGAGAGTGATGCTCCAAGCCTAACTCGTATTGGTGAGTTAGATGAGATGATTAGAAACATCACGGGGCAGATAGAAATTGTTACCCATCAAATAGAAGAAACAAATAAAAAGATTGAAGCAATTAACAAAGATATCTCATTTAGGTTTGATGAGATGCAAGCTAAGCTTTTAGAACTAGAAGATTCTAATAAAAAGCAAGATGAGGCTATTGCTAATTTTGCTCAAAAAGCCGTAGATAATGCTCATAATGCAGCTGTTGCCCCAGTTGCCCCTGTTGGTGCAGCTGATGCTGCAAAAGATGGAGCAACTACCACAGAAAAAAGTAATGAAGCTAAAAAAGAAGCAGTTGATAACCGCAAGCCAGAAGAGGTTTATGACACAGCTTTTAATCTTCTTAAAGCTTCAAAATACTCAGAGGCAGAAAATGATTTTGAAAGTTTCTTGAAAAAATACCCAGAGCATAAGCTTGCTGGTAATGCTCAATATTGGCTTGGTGAATCTTATTACGCAAGACAAGATTATGCATCTGCTGCGGTGGCATTTGCCAATGGTTATCAAAAATATAAAGATAATGCTAAAGGAGCAGATTCATTGTTAAAACTAGGTTTTTCTATGAAAGGTCTAAAGAAAGATAAAGAAGCTTGTGTGGCTTTTTCTTCTGTGGCTAAAGAATTTCCTAAGGCAAGTAAGTTGATATTAGACAGAGCCAAGCTCGAATTAGGCAAATTGAGCTGTAAGTAGGTACAGCTATGATTGATAATTTAATCGCTGATAAATTCGCGATTGCGATGCAAGCTTTTGAGCCGTTTGAAAATATGCCACGGATTGCTGTGGCTGTTTCAGGCGGCGCAGATAGTCTTGCTTTATGTATTATTGCCAAGAATTGGGCAGATAAGTATGGCGCAAAAATTATCGGAGTAACTTTTGACCATAAATTGCGTGATGAATCAACTAGTGAGGCCGCATTTGTTGCAGACGCACTTAAAGGCTATGGCATTGAACACCACATATTAACATGGCAAGATTCTAGACCCGAGACTGGAATAGAGGAAAAAGCTCGTAACGCACGTTTTACGGCTTTAGAAGCTTTTTGTAAAAAAGAGCATATTTTGCATTTGCTGGTTGCTCATCATCAAGAAGATCAAGCGGAAACTTTTTTAATTAGGTTACAACGTGGCAGTGGCGTAGATGGTTTGTCGGCTATTTTGCCAGTGGTTGAAACTCATAACATCAGGATTATTCGCCCATTATTAGGTTTTACAAAAAATGAACTAATCTCGGTTCTTGATAAATTAAATCAAAAATGGGTGGAAGACCCTTCTAACCAAGAAGATGATTATTTGCGGGTTAGAATTCGTAAACATATGTCATCATTAGGGGATATTGGGTTAACATCAAAAGGTCTTTCTGAAACTTCTATGCGTATGGCAAGGGCCAGAGGCTGTTTGGAATATGAAACAGCCGAATTTTGCTCTAATAATTTGATAATTTTCCCTGAAGGATATGTAAGGCTTAATCTTGCAAATCTTAAAAAGGTTAATAAAGAAATTGCTTGTAGAGTGATTTCTCGTATTGCTGCTTTTGTTGGGGCAAAAGACTATCCACCAAGATTTAAGCAACTCGAAAGGCTCTATGAGGCTTTAACCAAGCAAGAAAAATTTGAGGGTTGTTCTTTTAGTAATTGCGTGTTTTCTAAAAGCAATTCTCGTAGTCAAGTTTTTATATGTTCAGAATATAAACCATCTGCAAATTTGGTTAAGCTTTACGAGAATAAGTATTTATGGAATGATAAATTTACCATAATCTTAAATGCTGATTTATCTGAAAATCAGTCTATATTGCCGATTGGAGATGAGGGTTGGAGATATATATTAAAAAAACAACCTTCACTGAAAAAAAATAAATTACCACACAAGGTGATTATAACGCTACCAGCATTATTTGAAGATGGTAAGTTAAAAGAGGCGTGTTTTATAAATTTTTGTGATAGTGAAAAGCCCATGATTAAAGGATTTTTATACACACCTAAGCAATCTTTAACACGAATAGGCTTGAGAGAATAAAAAATTATACCTATCTTATAGTAACCTAAACTTTTTTTGATGAGGATTTACAGGTGAATTCAGGAAAAAATCTTGTACTTTGGTTAATTATTGGCGCAATGCTAGTGTTTATGTTTAACGCGTTTGATGCTGGCAAAGCAGGCATGGGCTCTCAATTGGCTTTCTCTGATTTTATGGAACAAGCTAAACAGGGCAATGTTAAAGAGATTGTTATGAAAGGTCCAAAAGTATCTGGAACCTTAATGGACGGCTCTCATTTTAGCACATATTCACCATATGATCCGAATATGGTTTCAACATTACTAGATAACAAAGTTAAAGTTAGTGCAGCTCCAATGGAAGATGGTTCAAACTCATTGATGGGTATGATTATTTCATGGTTGCCAATGATTTTGCTAGTTGGTGTATGGATTTTCTTTATGCGTCAGATGCAATCAGGTGGTGGCAAGGCAATGAGCTTTGGTAAGTCAAAAGCCAGAATGCTAGATAAAGATAAAAATCGCATAACATTTAAAGATGTTGCTGGTGTTGATGAAGCTAAGGAAGATTTAGAAGAGATTATTGATTTCTTAAAAGACCCTGCAAAATTTCAACGTTTGGGCGGAAAAATCCCTAAAGGCGTATTGCTTGTTGGACCTCCAGGTACTGGTAAAACTTTGCTTGCAAAAGCTGTTGCGGGTGAGGCTCATGTACCTTTCTTTACAATTTCAGGTTCAGACTTTGTGGAGATGTTTGTTGGTGTTGGTGCAAGCCGCGTGCGTGATATGTTTGAGCAAGGTAAAAAAAATGCTCCATGTCTTATCTTTATAGATGAAATTGATGCCGTAGGTCGCCATCGTGGTGCTGGTCTTGGTGGCGGTAATGATGAAAGAGAGCAAACTCTTAACCAATTGTTGGTTGAGATGGACGGGTTTGACACTAACGAAGGTGTTATCTTAATTGCAGCAACTAACCGCCCAGACGTATTAGACCCTGCTTTGTTACGCCCAGGTCGTTTTGATAGGCAAGTTACAGTTCCTAACCCAGATATTAAAGGCAGAACCGAGATTTTGAATGTGCATTTACGTAAAGTGCCAATAGCTCCAGATGTAGACGCTTCTATCATAGCTAGAGGAACCCCAGGTTTTTCTGGTGCTGATTTAGCTAACCTTGTTAATGAAGCTGCTCTTTTAGCTGCTCGCCGTAACAAACGTATGGTGACAATGAAAGAGTTTGATTACGCAAAAGATAAAGTTTTAATGGGGGCTGAACGTAGAACTATGATGATGGACGAGGAAGAAAAACGCCTCACCGCTTATCATGAAGCTGGTCACGCAATATGCTCACTAAATGTAGAAGAAACAGACCCAATTCATAAGGCCACTATTATCCCACGTGGTAGAGCGTTGGGTATGGTGCAACAATTGCCAGAAAAAGACCAAGTTTCTTATAATAAAATAAAACTTCGCTCTCGTTTGATTATTTTAATGGGTGGTCGTGTTGCTGAAGAAATTATATTTGGTGATGATAAAGTTACAAGTGGTGCATCATCCGATATTTTGCAGGCAACCAAGCTTGCTCGTAGCATGGTTTGTGAATGGGGTATGAGTGAAAAACTTGGCCCGCTTGCCTATGGTGAACCAGATGGTGAAGTGTTCTTGGGTCATTCGGTTGCTCAACGCAAAAATGTTTCAGATGAAACCGCCCGAGCTGTAGATGCAGAAATGAAGTTATTAGTTGATAATGCTTATAATAAAGCAAAGCAGATTTTGACTGATAAAAAAGGTGATTTAGAAAAATTAGCTGAAGCTATGATTGAATATGAAACTCTTACTGGTGATGAAATTAAAGCATTGCTTAGAGGAGAGACTATTTCTAAAGATGCTGATAAACCTATTGAAGAGGCTCGCACTTCTGTTCCTGTGTTTGATGAAGACGCAGAATCAAAAGATGAAGAATAATCTTATATAGGTTGCTGTTGTGCAAAATATAATCGATATTTCAAACGCATTAATCTCGCCTAAGGCTTTAAGCTTTGGGCGAGAAGCTAATGAACTAGTAAAGCTTGGTAAAGCTTGTTATTTGCGCGGGCAAAATGTTGCCTTTTCAGCGGTTGATTTGATGTCAAGCAATGCTAGAAAAACCATAGATATTGCATTATTAAAAGAACTTGCTAAAGAGCATGCTAAAACAGATGAACTTGAAACAAGATTAAGTGTTTTTGCAAAGCCAGTGGTTGATTTTGCAGGTTTTGATTTAAGCACTCCATTAATTATGGGAATTGTGAATTTTACCCCTGATAGTTTTTCAGATGGTGGTGATTATAATAATTTGTCAGATGCGGTTAGTCGAGCTATATCTATGGTTGAGGCTGGGGCTAAAATTATTGATATCGGTGGTGAATCAACACGCCCAGGTGCAGCAAAAGTTTCTGTAGAAGAAGAAATTAAACGTACTATTCCATTAATTGCAGAATTAGCTAACAGAGGGATTAAAACCTCAATTGACACTCGTTATGCCTTAGTTATGGAAGAAGCTCTTAAACATGGAGCAAATGTAATTAACGATATTAATGCGCTAAGAGATGAGGGAGCTTTAGAAGTTGCTTCTAAATATGATGTTCCAGTGATTTTGATGCATATGCAAGGAACTCCAGATAATATGCAAAAAAATCCGCATTATGATAATGTTTGTGCAGAGGTTTATGCTTTTTTAGCGGATAGAGTAAAGGCTTGTAAACAAGCTGGAATAAAGCGTAACAACTTGTGTATTGATTTGGGTATCGGTTTTGGTAAAAATCTAGAGCATAATATTGAGCTAATATCAAACCATGGTTTGTTTGCAGAATTTGGCTTGCCAATGTTGCTTGGAGTGTCTCGTAAGAGTTATATATCCCACATTTGTGGCGATGTTGCTCCTAAAGAGCGAGTTGCTGGTTCTCTTGCTAGCTTAATTCCAGCATGGGATTTAGGGGTTGATATTGTAAGGGTACATGATGTAAAAGAAACTATGCAGGCTATGCAGGTTTGGCATAAATTGCGTTTTGCGTAAGTTGTTAAGAAAGGCGATAATATGAGTACAGGTAGAAAATTATTCGGAACAGATGGTGTTAGAGGAAAAGCTAACGTATTTCCGATGACAGCAGAAATGGCAATGAAGATTGGTATATCTGCTGGAGCACAATTTACCAGAGGCAAATATCGCCACAAAGTTGTGATTGGTAAAGATACGCGTATTTCAGGTTATATGCTTGAATCTGCTTTGGTTGCTGGTTTTACTGCAGCTGGTATGGATGTGTTTTTACTTGGTCCAACTCCAACTCCTGCGGTTGCTATGCTTACTCAAAGCATGAGAGCTGATTTAGGTGTTATGATTTCAGCATCTCATAATCCATTTTATGATAATGGTATTAAAATCTTTGGTCCAGATGGGCGTAAATTGTCTGATGAGCAAGAGTTAGAAATTGAAAAAAGAATAGAAGAAGGCTTAGACGCCTATTATGTAACCGATGAAAAAGTTGGTAGAGCTAAAAGATTGGACGATGCTTTAGGTCGTTATACTGAGTTTGTAAAAAGAACTTTCCCTCATGGGCAAACACTAGAAGGTTTGAAAGTTGTGGTTGATTGCGCTAATGGCGCTTCTTATAAGGTTGCGCCAACTGTTTTAAGTGAGCTTGGTGCAGATGTGGTAACAGTTGGTGTTGAGCCAAACGGTGTTAATATTAACCGTTACTGTGGGGCGACTGATACCGAGTTTATGTGTCAAGAAGTGGTAAAACATTGTGCTGATATCGGTATTGCGCTAGATGGCGATGCTGATAGATTGATAATTTGCGATGAAAAAGGAAATGTGGTTGATGGAGACCAAATTCTTGCGTTAATCGGTGGCTCATGGCACAAAGAAGGTAAGCTTAGTAATGGTGCTGTGGTTGCAACAATCATGTCAAACCTCGGTTTAGAAAAATATTTAGAAAGCATTGGTGCTAAATTGATACGCACACAAGTTGGCGATAGATATGTGGTTGAGAAAATGACGGAATGTAACTATAACGTAGGTGGTGAGCAATCTGGCCATGTGGTGCTATCTGATTATGCAACAACAGGTGATGGTTTGTTGTCTTCTTTGCAGGTTCTTTCTTGCATGGTTTCTGCGCAAAAGCCGTTGAGTGAAGTTGCTCATGTGTTTGAGCCAATGCCTCAGGTTTTGAAAAATGTGCGTTTTGCAGACAGGGCTTCAGCCGAAGTAACTATGAATGATGAAGTTATTATTTCTGCAATTAAAGAAACAGAAGAAAAATTGGCTAAATCAGGGCGCTTGGTTATTAGAAAATCTGGCACAGAGCCTGTTATTAGAGTTATGGCTGAGGGCGAAGATGCTGATATGGTTGACGCAACTGTAAACGGCTTGGTTGACCAGATTAAAAAAGTAGCAGGATTGTAATAATCTGATAGTTATTTGATACTTGCGTTGCAAGTTGTGCAAATAACATTATATAATTGAAAGTCTTGTGATGTTGATGGGGGTAAAGTGACCGTAACTCCAGATATTCAGATGTGGTTTGTGCTCGCACTAACTTTTGTAGCTGTTATTCTATATGTTACCGAATGGGTAAGTATGGAAATAACTTCGCTATTGCTATTATCTGTAATATTAGTTGCTTTCCAAGTTTTTCCGTTAAGTTTAGAAAATGGAGAAATTCTTGATTCGGTTAGGTTTATCAAAGGTTTTTCTAACCCAGCTTTAATAACTGTTTTGGCCCTATTGGTAGTTGGCGATGCTTTAACCAGAACAGGTGCGTTAGAGGGTATTTATAAAATAACCAATAACCCTAATTTGCCTCCAAAATTATCCATAGGAATTATTCTATTATTTGTTGCTTTTTTGAGCGCATTCTTAAACAACACACCCGTTGTGGTTATTTTTATTCCTATTTTAAGAGCTTTGGCAGAGCGGGCAAAAATGTCACCATCAAAGGTGATGATGGATGATGCCACTTAGTTATATGGCAATTTTAGGCGGAACCACCACAATCATTGGTTCTAGTACCAATTTGTTGGTTTCTAGTGCTCTGATAGATTTGGGTTATAAAGAGTTAGATTTTTTTGCCGTTACACCAATGGCGCTAGTTTTGTTGTTTTTCTCATCTTTTTATGTTTATTGGATTTTGCCAAAGCTATTACCAGATAAAGAAGGTGGTGGAGAAGAACAAAGCTTTTTTAGCTCAAATGAGTATATATCTCAATTTGTAATTACTGAAGAATCGGCCCTAGTTGGGGAAAAGGTTTTAGAAGGTGGTTTGTTTCCAAAGTTAACAGGGCTAAAGGTTAGAAGCGTAACTAGAGGAAAGATAAAAATATATCCTCCGTTTATTGATTATGAAGTTAAAGCAGGTGATGTTTTGGTGGTTTTAGCAACACGTAAGGCAATTGCCAATGCTGCTATGAAATACCCTGAGAGCTTTTATTCTCGTGCAATTAAAGAAAACGATAAAAAGGAAGACAGCAAAAGCCTAGATGCAGAAGAGCATGAGGTTATTGTTGAAGCAATGATACCTCCGTCATCAAGGTTGGTTGGTCTTAACACAATTGGGGCGTCGTTATCTTCACGATTTAATTGTTTGATATTAGGTATATTGCGTCGTGATTTGTTTGTTCGTGGTAAAATGACAGAAATGATTTTTGAGGCAGGTGATGTTATCTTAATTAAGGGGCATAGCTCTGATATCTCAAAAATGTATGAGCGTCGTGATATTATAGTTCAGGCAGGAACGTCTATTGAGTTGCCAAAAGTGCATAATGCTAAGCGCTCTATTGCTATATTTGGTGTTTGTATTGGTATGGCAACCCTTGGCATATTGCCAATTATGGTGGCATCTTTAATTGCGGTCACTTTAATGATAGCGCTAAAAAGCATAACAATTCGCCAGTCAATGCGTGCTATAGATCCTAAAATCATTTTAATTGTGGTAGCTTCTTTGGCTTTGGGTGATGCGTTGTTCTATACAGGTGGAGCAAGGTTCTTAGCTGATGAAATTTTAGCCTTAACAGGAACTTCTTCTATCGTTGTGGTTTTGTCGGCTCTTTATCTTTTAGTTGCCTTGTTGACTAATGTTCTAAGTAATAATGCTTGTGCAGTTTTGTTTACGCCAATAGGGGTGAATATAGCTCTTTCGATGCATCATGATCCTGTAGTGTTCGCGCTAACTGTGCTGCTTGCTGCTAATTGCTCATTTGCTTCGCCAGTGGGTTATAAAACTAATATCTTGGTAATGGGGCAGGGTAATTATTCTTTCAAAGATTTTGTGAAAGCTGGATTCCCTTTATTGATATTCACATGGGTGGTTTTTTCTGTCGCTGCTCCTATTTTGTGGGGCTTGTAAAAGCTTTAATTGCTATATTAGCTAAAAATAAGGGAAAAGAGGCTTTTTTTTGTGATAAAAGGCTATCAATAACTTGACCTTTTGCAAATAAATATATAACTTAAAGCCCGTATTCTTTAACAGATTTTATTGAAAATTAGAAATATGACAAACAACCTAAAAAACAAGAGCTTTCAGTCATTGATACTTGCCTTGCAGAATTTTTGGGCAGATAAGGGCTGTGTTGTTTTGCAACCATATGATATGGAAGTTGGTGCTGGAACTTTTCACCCTGCAACATTGTTGCGTTCATTAGGGCCAGAAGAATGGAATGTGGCTTATGTTCAGCCGTCTCGTCGCCCAACAGATGGTAGGTATGGAGAAAACCCTAACCGTTTGCAACATTATTATCAATTTCAGGTAATTTTAAAACCATCTCCAGATGATGTTCAAGGTTTGTATTTAGATAGTTTGCGTCATTTGGGAATTGACCCAATGGAACATGATATCCGCTTTGCTGAAGATAACTGGGAAAGCCCAACATTAGGAGCTTGGGGTCTTGGTTGGGAAGTTTGGTGCGATGGCATGGAAGTTTCTCAATTTACATATTTCCAACAAGTTGGTGGTTTTGATTGTAACCCTGTTTGTGCCGAGCTTACTTATGGTTTAGAACGTTTGGC